>JBHEPQ010000346.1:0-4234 GCA_046260215.1 Chromatocurvus sp. | reverse complement strand
AAATGATACCCACTCAGTGCGAAGTAGGCCCGTGCTTGATTGGATGCCAAGATGTCATCCTCCTTGTGATGGTAAATACGGCGAGAGCGTACATCGCATAGACAGAAAAGAAATGAGAAGGAACGGGATCACGTCCAGGTTCGAATGCTCGACTACGTACTACTGTATTTCTGTATTTGGAGAGATGGCCTGGATATGCATGGTCCTGAAGGTGCTGTGCACCCCAAGAACCCTCACGCGTAGGATTTTATATTCAAAACAATAAATTGTACAATTCCCACTCCCGCTAGATGGTACGGAGCAGGTTCCCGGCTTCATTGAACCCCGCCACGACCGGCAGGGCGCGTTGGGCAGGTGCCTACCCCGAGCAGCGTCAGCCATCATTAACGCCGCCTCGAAATCGGTGCTGGCCACGTGATCGATGACAATGGGCTATCCCTTGCCGGGTTTCACAGCAGCACGTGCCATGTATCGGCAAGGGTGCTATCCTTGCAGGCGTGGCGGTACCTATATAGCGACGCTGTCGTCACTGCGGGTTGCTGATACCTCAACCCGCCTTCCTGCTCGCGCTTCGGGCTCGGGCCGGTCATTCCAGAGCGCATAATGCGTTACCGGGTGAGCCTGTGACTCGTCCGGCACATGCAATGGGGCGACGCGGATGCACTGGTCGACATCACCCAGTTTGCCACCGATGCGGAACACCGCGGCGCTCGTTGGAACGGCGAGCCATAAACCGGAGTTTCGGGCGCAGCGCCGTGGCGTGACGCACCGCTCGTAGTATGCAATCCCCGCAAGCAAGCGCGATACGTACCTATGTTAATCATGCAAGGAATGTCGGAACAAAACGAACGACACATGAGTAGCACAGTAGAAATAGAGGAACAGGCCCGCCTGGAGGCCTGCCAGGCGAGCATTCGCCAGGCACTTTCTACCATCGACACGCGCCTCGGCGACTATGCGAGGGAGATCCAGACCCGCAAGGAGTATCTGTGGGAGGCGCGGCGCGACATGGATCACATCGAGAAGATCGCAGTGCGCCAGACCATCGAGCAGACCCTGGACTCCGCCGAAGGGCTAAAGGCCCAGCAGCAGAAGCTCATCAAGCTGCTGCGCTCGCCTTACTTCGGACGCTTCGATTTCCTGAAGCAGGGCGAGGCGACCAGCGCACCGATCTATGTCGGGGTGCACCATTTCCATGACGAGGACGCCCGCAAGACCCTGATCTACGACTGGCGCGCGCCCATCGCTTCCATGTTCTACGACTACGAGACCGGCCCGGCGCGCTACCAGGCACCCGCGGGCGAGATCGAGGGCCAGCTGACACGCAAGCGTCAATTCCGTATTCGCGACGGCGAGCTGGAATTCGTTATCGAATCCGGCGTCCACATCGTCGATGACGTACTGCAGGAAGAGCTCAGCCGCGCCAGCGAAGACGAGGGCATGAAAAACATCGTCGCCACCATTCAGCGCGACCAGAACGCCATCATCCGCAACGACGATGCCCACACCCTGATCATCCAGGGCGTCGCCGGCTCCGGCAAGACCTCCATTGCACTGCACCGCATCGCCTACCTGCTTTACCGCTTCAAGGATACGCTGAGCTCCGACGACATCCTGATCATCTCACCCAACCGGGTGTTCGCCGACTATATCGGAAACGTGTTGCCGGAGCTCGGCGAGGAGCAAGTGGCCGAGATCGGCATGGAGGATCTGGCCGCCGAGCTGCTGGACCACCAGTACCGCTTCCAGACCTTCTTCGAGCAGACCTCGCAGTTGCTGGAAAAGAATGACGAGGCGCTCCGGGAGCGCATCGCCGAAAAGAGCCGGCCGGATTTCCTGCGCCAGATCGAGCGCTATGCCGATCACCTGGAGAAGCAATCCTTCGAGGCCGCCGAATGGCGCACCGGCCGCAAGATCGTGCCCGGCTGGTTCCTCGCCGAGACGTGGAACAAGCACCGGGGCGTGGCGCTCACCGAGCGCGTCGCCCGGGTGGTCAAGGCCACCGAGAGCCAGATCGGCATCCACTACAATTACGATCTGCGCACCGACGAGCGGCAGTCGTTGCGCGAGGCGATACGCGGCATGGTACGCAATATGACCCTGCGTCAGGCCTATCAGGGCCTGTTCGAGTGGCTGGGCCGGCCAAAGCTGTTCCGGCCCGCGGGCGGCAAGCTCGAATACGCGGATGTGTTTCCGCTGATCTACCTCAAGATGCGTCTGGAAGGGGTCAACAACCCCCGCTCCGGAATCAAGCACCTGCTGATCGACGAGATGCAGGACTACACCCCGGTGCAGTATGCGGTACTGGGCAGGCTGTTTTCGTGCCGAAAAACGGTGCTCGGCGACGCCAGCCAGTCGGTCAACCCCTACAGCAGCTCCACCGCCGAGCAGATCCGCCAGAGCCTGCAGTCGGGCACCAGTGTCAAACTCACCAAGAGCTACCGCTCCACCTGGGAGATCATGCAGTTCGCGCTGGCCATCGCGCCCAATCCGGAGCTGGAGGCGATGAAGCGCCATGGTAAACCACCCCAGGTGGTAACTTGCGCACGTCCCACGCAGATGATCGAGCGCATCAACGATGAGATCCTGGCCTTCCTCGACTCCGATCACCACAGCCTGGCGATCATCGCCAAAACGCAGAAGCAGGCGAACCGATTGCACAAATCACTGACCGACGCCGGCGTCGATGCGTGCCTGTTCAATGCCGGCAGCACGGGCTTTTCTTCCGGCGTGGTCGTCTGCACCGCGCACCTGGCCAAGGGCCTGGAGTTCGACCGCGTCATCGTGGCCGACGTGAGCGCGAAGCACTACCACACCGAGATGGACCGCAACCTGCTGTACGTGGCCTGCACCCGCGCCATGCACCGGCTGACGCTCTTTAGCATGGGAGAACCCTCGCCGTTGTTGCCGCGTGCCGCGGCGGCATGCGCGAATGGCGAGATTCGATTGTAGCGATAAATACTGGCTCCCGTGTAAGGCTGCCGGCGGCACGGCCGGGTGAAGATTACTATAGTTGATCGTCACCAGCAGGTATCGAGGCCCGATCCGCCCCATGACCATCAGTGTCACCCAGTCGGCCGGCGCGTACATAAAGCCGAACATGTGCATATCCATTATCACCGCCCCTTTCCGACTAACCGATCTCCTGCCGTACCCCACAGGTGACAGCAATTTATGTTGAACGGGGGAAATGTCATCAGCCAAACAGCGCAGTAGGCGGCGCCCGCACCGAGGTCGGCAGAGTCTGCGGTGCCGGGCAGCGCCAGTGGCGGTCATCAGGATCGGCTGGTCCGGATAGTGTCTGAGCAGGGCATTGACCAGGGGTGCGGCGGCAATGGTTTCCTCCACCGACACCGTGTGGACCCAAATCACCGGCTTCGGTACCAATGTCGAATAACCCAGCCGCTGCCGCCAGTGGCTGCGCAGTCCGGGGTTGCCACGCCCCGACCACTACAACTGCAGCAGCACGAAAGGCAGCGCCAGGCGAAACAGCAGGGAATAGAGCGCGCGCGCAATACAAGTTCCGAGACCGGGATCAAGTAACATTTTACCGAAAGCCGTACCCTACCGTTGCCAAAGTATTCCCACCAACCGCGCCAAGGCTGGTAAACTTTCACCCTGCAACAGGACCAGAGTGAGCATTCAACAACATGAGCAAGCACCGGCAACAAACCCGCTACAGCAGCTACCTGCATCCACGCTGGTGGCCAACCTGGCTACTGCTCGGTTGGATGTGGCTGCTGGCGCAGCTACCGCTTCGAGCCCAGTGGTGGCTGGGCACAGGAGTGGGTGAACTGGCTTGGCGCCTGATTCCACGCCGGCGCCACATTGCCGAGGTGAACATACGGCTTTGTTTCCCTGAACTGAATGCGCGCGAGCAGAGCGCACTGGCACGCCGCGCCTTCCATTCCAACGGCATCGGCATCCTCGAGATCGGGCTGGCCTGGTTCCGCAGGCCGGAGCACTTTCTCCGGTACACGCGCGTGTACGGGCTGGAACATGTGGAAGCGGCTCTGCAGCGGGGCAAGGGCATCCTCGCCCTGGGCGGCCACTACAGTTCGCTGGATCTCTGTGGCACCCTGGTGACCCGATTCATTGAAGCCGATGTGATGCAGCGCGACCACAACAACCCGTTGCTGAATGCGGTGATGACCCGGGCGCGAGAGCGCCACTACGGCGTCGCGCTGTCAGCCAAGGATTTGCGCGGCCTACTGCGGCGGCTACGGCAGAACCG
>JBHEPQ010000342.1:0-3776 GCA_046260215.1 Chromatocurvus sp. | reverse complement strand
GCGGATGCACTGGTTCTGGCCCTGCCGGATGGCAGTTTCGCGGATCGTCTGGATGTCGCCAGGCAGCTCGCCACGACTGAAGACCCCCGGGTACCCGCGGTGCTGAAGGCATTAATGGAAGGGCGGCTTCTGTCCCTCAGGGATTCCGGGGCACAGGTCTTGATACGCCTGGAATCGGGTGAGGGTGCGCGGGATGCGCTGACGGGTGAGCCGGTGTCTGCCGACGGGTTGGCTTCCGCCAGCCGTGTCCCGGTGCACAACCCGCTGCGCAGGGCCTTGCGCAGCCTCATCGCCGTAGCCACGATCGGCTCAGCTGATGCCGAGCAGCGCGCCTCGGCACTGCGTCGGCTGCTGCGCGACGGCGTATCCCCTGAGCTTCTGGAGTACCTGGATGCGCGTGCTGAAGAGGAAACGGATCCTGTGGTCATGGATCTGCTACTGACGGTGCGCGCACTGGCACGCCTCGATCACGACGACTCACAGGAACGCCTCGATTCAATTGACGTGCTGAAGGGGTCCCTGGTGAGCGAGGTTCGCGAGCAGCTCGCTGAGGTCGCGGAGGGCGACCCGGATCCGGCGGTGCGCGACGCTGCGCGCGCCGCCCTGCAGTCCATCGAAAGCAGCAAGCGCGCCTACCGGCTGCTGCAGAACCTGTTTTTCGGCCTCAGCGCCGGTTCCGTGTTACTGCTCGCGGCTCTGGGGCTGGCGATTACCTTTGGTGTCATGGGCGTGATCAACATGGCCCACGGCGAGCTGATCATGATTGGCGCCTATACTACCTGGTTTATCCAGACGCTCATGCCGGAAGCGCTGGGCAGCGGCCTGCTGCTTGCAATCCCGGCGGCTTTCACGGTCGCGGGTCTGACGGGGGTCGCCATGGAGCGCTGTGTGATCCAGTTTCTCTACGGGCGTCCTCTGGAGACCCTGCTCGCCACCTTTGGCCTGAGCCTGGTTCTGCAGCAGCTCGTTCGCTCCGTCTTTTCGCCGTTGAATCGGCCGGTAGCCGCGCCGGAGTTTCTCAGTGGCACACTCGAGTTCAACCCGATGCTGATGCTGACCTGGGGTCGAATCTATATCTTTTTCTTTTCACTCCTGGTGTTCGTTGCGCTGCTGCTGATCATGAAGAAAACCCGACTCGGGCTCACCGTGCGCGCGGTGGCCCAGAATAGAAGCATGGCGCGTGCCCTCGGTGTGCGCACCGCCCGCGTCGACATGCTCACTTTCGGGCTGGGTGCGGGTATCGCGGGGGTCGCCGGGGTGGCCCTGACCCAGATAACCAACGTCGGTCCGAGCATGGGTCAGGCCTACATCATCGACTCATTCATGGTGGTGGTGTTCGGCGGTGTCGGTAACCTGCTGGGTACACTGATCGGCGCTCTGGGCCTCGGTATGCTCACCAAGTTCATCGAGCCTTTTGCCGGCGCGGTGCTGGCCAAGATCCTGGTGCTGGTTTTTATCATTCTTTTTATCCAGCGTCGTCCGAGTGGCCTGTTCCCTCGCAAGGGCCGGGCAGCGGAGAACTGATTGAATGCTATTGCGACGCCTATTGCAGGGGGATCCCGGCGGCACGGTTGTGTTGGGCATTGTGCTGGCGATGGTACTGCTGCTGCCCCTGCTACACCTGCTGCTGCCGCCTGGAACGCCGGGTCACGTTTCGGCATACTGGCTGGCGCTGATCGGCAAGTTTTTCGCATTCGCCCTGCTGGCACTCGCCATCGATCTGATCTGGGGCTACGCCGGCATACTGTCCCTGGGTCACGGGGCTTTTTTCGGGCTGGGTGGCTACGCCATGGGCATGTACCTGACCCGTCAGGTTGGCGATCGCGGCGTATACGGGCAGGCGGATTTGCCGGATTTCATGGTGTTCCTGAATTACGAAACGCTGCCCTGGTTCTGGCGCGGCTTCGAATCCTTCGGCTTTGCCATGCTCATGGCGGTGCTGGTGCCTGGAGTGCTCGCACTGGTGTTCGGCTGGCTCGCGTTTCGCTCCCGCGTCAGTGGCGTGTACTTTGCCATTATTACCCAGGCGCTGGTGTTCGCCCTGATGCTGGCGTTCTTTCGCAATGAGATGGGTTTTGGCGGCAACAACGGCCTGACTGATTTCAAGGACATCCTGGGGTTTTCCGTGCAGGCCAGCGGCACGCGGATTGCCCTGTTCATGATCTCCGGGATCGTTCTGATCCTGGGGTATGTGGCGGCACGCCGGGTGGTCGATTCCCGCTTTGGCCGGGTAATGATCGCCATCCGCGATGCCGAGGATCGCACGCGTTTTCTCGGTTACCGGGTAGAGCACTACAAGCTCTGGATGTTTGTGTTTTCGGCGGCGCTGGCCGGCATCGCCGGTGCCCTGTATGTACCGCAGGTGGGCATCATCAATCCCGGGGAGTTCGCGCCGCTGCGCTCCATCGAGGCCGTTCTCTGGGTGGCGGTGGGGGGCAGGGGCACCCTGTTTGGCCCCATTGTCGGCGCCTTTGCGACCAATGGTGCCGAGACCTGGTTTACGGCGGTGTATCCGGAGGTCTGGCTGTTCGCTCTCGGCACTCTGTTCGTGCTGGTCACGCTATTCCTGCCCCGGGGCTTGGTGGGGTTCCTGCAGCGGCGCGGGGAGAGGCACCAGCGATGAGTTCCCTGCACGATGTCCGCGCCGCGATGCGTCGCGATCGGCTGTTCGATTTTATGATGCCGGAGCCCGATTTTGCGCTGCCGGTGAATGTGTCGCACCGCGTTCTTCTTTATCTTGAGGATGTCAGTGTGCGCTTCGACGGCTTTGCCGCACTCGATGGGCTTAATCTGAGCGTCGACGATGGCGAGCTGAGATGTATCATCGGTCCCAACGGCGCCGGCAAGACCACCATGATGGACGTGATTACCGGCAAGACCCGGCTCGACAGCGGCGAGGTGTTCTTCGGCCAGGATATCGACCTTCTGGCGCTGGGCGAACACCGGATCGCCCGCGGAGGCGTGGGTCGCAAGTTCCAGAAGCCCACGGTGTTCGAAGCGCTGACTGTGTTCGAGAACCTGGAGCTGTCGCTGTCCTCGGACAAGACCGCGTGGCGATCCCTGTTGCGGCGACTGACAGCCGACCAGCGCGCGCGCATCGACGAGGTTCTCGAGATCATCCGGCTCGCCGATAAGCGCCTGCAGCTCGCGGGGGCGCTCTCGCATGGTGAGAAGCAGTGGCTGGAGCTCGGTATGCTGCTGATGCAGAACCCCCGTCTGCTGCTGGTCGACGAGCCCGTGGCCGGGATGACGGGTGAGGAAACCGAGCGCACCGCCGAACTACTGACTTCACTCGCAGGTGCACACACGGTGGTGGTCGTTGAGCACGACATGGCTTTCGTGCGGTCCATCGCGCGGCGGGTCACGGTGCTGCACCAGGGCTCGGTGCTGGCCGAGGGCAGCATGAGTCAGGTTCAGAGTGATCCGCGCGTGGTCGAGGTGTACCTGGGAGACGAGGCATGATCCGCGTCGCCGGCCTTAACCAGTATTACGGTCAGAGTCACATCCTGCGCGACGTCGAGCTGGACGCGGAGCCCGGTCAATGTACCTGCGTCCTGGGGCGTAACGGCGTCGGCAAGACGACCCTGCTGAAATGCGTGATGGGCCTTCTTGCGCTGCATAGCGGTCGTGTCATGCTGGGCGATCTCGAGATCACAGGTCTGGCCCCCGAGGCGCGGGCGCGCGCCGGTGTCAGCTATGTGCCCCAGGGGCGGGAGATCTTTTCCGAGCTGACTGTCGAGGAGAATCTCCGGGTGCCGCTGGGCGCGCGGGCAGAC
>JBHEPQ010000301.1:0-14004 GCA_046260215.1 Chromatocurvus sp. | reverse complement strand
CGCCGCTACCGCGATGGCGATGATGTCTGGCCTGATGCTTATCTGCATGGGCCTGCTGCGGTTCGGTGAGCTGGCCAATCTGCTGTCTCACCCCGTTGTCAGCGGTTTTATCACCGCGTCCGGCATCATTATTGCCGTCAGTCAGGTACGACACATCGCCGGGATATCCGGGCACGGCGACAACCTGCCGACGCTGTTCGAGAGCATGTGGGGTGAGCTGGCCGGCTATAACCTCGCGACCATTCTGACCGGTCTGGGCGCGCTGCTGGTGCTGCTGTGGATTCGTCGGGATCTGGCCGGCCTGTTACACCGGCTCGGCGTTCCCGCCGTTGCTGCGGACATCTGCGCGAAAGCCGGTCCGGTTCTCGTAATTGCGATAACGACGGGTGTCAGCTTCACCATCGGGCTCGAAGCACGGGGGGTTGCGGTTGTAGGTGAGGTTCCGCAGGGGCTGCCCGCATTCAGCACACCGGTCTTCAGCGTTGCACTGTGGTCGGAAATGGCGGTGTCGGCATTGCTGATCAGCCTGATTGGCTTTGTCGAGTCAGTTTCCGTGGGCAAGACCCTGGGTGCCAAGCGACGCCAGAACATTGACCCCAATCAGGAGTTGCTGGCGCTGGGTGCGTCGAATGTGGCCTCGGCCATTTCCTCCGGCTTTCCGGTGACCGGGGGATTTTCCCGTTCAGTGGTCAACTTTGATGCCGGCGCGCAGACCCAGATGGCGGGTATCATGGCTGCGCTGGGCATTGCTCTGGCAACGCTTTTTCTAACCCCGGTTCTTTATTATCTGCCGCAGGCAACGCTGGCCGCCACCATTATCGTTGCGGTAACCGCGCTTATCGATATTTCGCTACTGCTGCGCGCCTGGCGCTATTCCCGCCGTGACTTCATCGCCGTAGGCGTCACAATTCTTGCAACGCTGAGCCTTGGCGTCGAACTCGGCGTTCTATCGGGTATCGTGGTGTCGGTAGCACTTCACCTGCACAAAACCGCCCGGCCGCATATCGCCATCGTCGGGGAGGTCCCCGGTACCGAGCACTTTCGCAACGTCATGCGCCACGATGTAATTACCTATCCGTCCATTGTGTCGATCCGGGTTGACGAAAGCCTGTACTTCGCCAATGCCAGCTATCTCGAGAGTGCGGTCTACGCCATCGTGGCAGGCAGGCCGGATCTGCGGCATATCATCCTGCAGTGTACGGCTGTCAATGAGATTGATCTCAGTGCGCTGGAGACCCTGGAGCAGATTAATCACCGCCTGCAGGAACAGGGAATCGCGCTGTACCTGAGTGAAGTCAAGGGGCCGGTCATGGACGCCCTGCGGCGAACTGACTTTATCGAAGGTCTGAGCGGACAGGTTTACCTGTCCCAGCATCAGGCGGTGGAATCCCTGCGGCCGCTCGGCGGTGTCACAGCGGAGTAATAACAAGCTCCAGAGTCGTGATCAGAGCAGGCGTCGACTGACGCCGTGCTGCCACAGACGCAGGACACTGCGATACACTGCCGCTTCCGCGGAGATCCCCAGCTTTTCCTGCCAGCTGCGCTTGCGCACGAAACGCACCTCAAACACGTCGCTGCTGTCTAGGTGGCCCTGAATGACCGCATCTGACGTCGCCACTTCATCAACCAGGCCCTTATCCACCGCCTGCTCGCCGTACCACACCTCACCGGTTGCCACGCCGTCTATATCCAGTGCCGGTCGGTTGTCCTTGACGAAGTGCTTGAACAGCGCGTGCGTGTCTTCGAGTTCCTCGATGAACTTGTCACGCCCCTTGTCGGTATTCTCGCCAAACAGGGTCAGCGTGCGCTTGTACTCGCCTGCGGTCAGCAGCTCGAAATCGATGTCGTTCTTCTTCAGCAGGCGATGGAAGTTCGGCAGCTGCGCCAGTACCCCGATCGAGCCGACAACGGCAAAGGGAGCTGCAATGATGCGATCGGCGACACAGGCCATCATGTAGCCTCCGCTTGCGGCGACCTTGTCGACGCATACCGTCAGTGGCGTGCCTGCATCGCGGATGCGGCGCAGCTGGCTGGCGGCAAGACCGTAGCCGTGAACCACTCCGCCGGGACTCTCGAGTCGCAGCAGAACCTCGTCACCGTCCCGCAGCTGCGGGATAACAGCTGATATTTCCTCACGCAGGTTGTCGGCTGCGGAGGCTTGAATATCGCCATCGAAATCCAGCACGAACAGGACGGGTCGTTCACGCGCTGCTGTTTTCCCCGGGGGCTCGTCGTCGCTCCCGGCGCTCCGGTCCTTCTTTTTCAGTGCTTTCCTGCGCGCTTTGGCACTGAGCTTTTCGGCCTTTTTGCGCGCTTTGGCGGCGGCTTTCGATGTCTGCGGATCATTGATCGCCTGATTGATGGTATCACTTACATGCTCGGCGCGCTGATTGAGCTTGGTCACCTCAATATGGCCATCGTGCTCGCCGCGCTGCCTGTGCGACAGTGCCATCAGGCCCAGGGCCAGCAGCAGTATAAGCACCAGAATCGCGACCGCCTGGGCCACGAACAAACCTAACTCGGATAAAAACTCCATGCATTGAGCTCCTGCCCCGAAGCCTTCATGGCGATACGCGGGGACTTGATACGTGATTGACGTAGTGACGAATCAGCTGTCCCGCAATTGACGTTGCCGGCGGGACGGGTGGCAGATTGGCGTAATGATACCAGCCTGCCTCGGCGATTTCCCGCGGGTCACAGCGTATTTCGCCGCCGGAATAGCTGGCGAAATAGCCCAGCATCAGCTGGCCCGGGAATGGCCAGGACTGGGAGTGAAAGTACTGCACATCACCGACATCAATGCTGACCTCCTCGCGCACCTCGCGATGCAGGCACTGCTCGGCGTTTTCTCCGGCCTCGATGAAGCCGGCCAACGTACTGTACATCGGGCGCCGATAGCGGGTATGCCTGGCCAGCAGCAGGTACTCGCCGCGGGTCACCAGCACAATGATGCAGGGGGATATGCGCGGGTAAATGGTCGTTTCGCAGCGCCCACAGCGCATGGCCTTTTCATCGCCGTTCAGTGTCATGGCGTCACCACAGCGACCGCAGTAACGGTGGTCGCGCTCCCAGGAGAGTAGCTGGTACGCTCGTCCGGCCAGGGCAAACAGGGGATCGTCAACGCGTCCGAGCAGGTCGTAAAGGCTGCCCACCTGATGCCGCATCGGATCGACCTTTTCGCTGTCATCGATCTCCAGTGCAAAACAGGGCTGTTCCTGCCAGTAGCCGATAAACTGCTCGCGCTGCACCTGCCAGCCACTGCTGGCGAAATCGTCGTGCGTCAGCACGCAGGGTCGGTGCGAGCGCAGGTCGCTGATCAACCTGCCGGCCTGGAATACGACATGCAGGGCGTTGTCGCGAGATTCGGGCTGTCGCTTGTCGAAATCAAACATGTCCGTGCGTCGCGCCTCCTGCAAACAAAGCCGGCTATGGTATGCGCGGAGCCAGTCGTGGGCAAGCGCGCCCCGGCGCAGGTTTGTCGATATCGGCATCCGCACCTGGATTGGCATTTTTTGAGCCGCGTGAACGGCTGGGTGCTGGACCTGTGTATCGATCTGCGTGTAATCTTCGTGGCCTTTCGGGTAGGACTAGTGAGCAGCACCATGGTGGTTAACGATAGTGCGTAACGACAATGCAATGCTTAACGACAATGCTTAACGATAAGGCGTAACGACAAACCGGCATGAAATCGATCATCCTCTTGACGCTACTGTTGATTGCCTTCTGGCTCAGCAATTCTGGTATGTTCAAACCCCTGCTGCTGTCACTGGGCGCGGCATCTGTCGCGCTGTCTGCGTGGCTGACCTGGCGTCTCGCGATCCTGGGGCACGGCAAGTCGGCTTTCCGCTATAGCCGCCTGCCGGGCTACTGCGTCTGGCTTGCGACCCAGATTGTCGCCAGCAACATTGATGTCGTACGCCGGATCTGGTCGGGAAACGCGTCTTTTTCGCCAACCGTTGCCCGCGTGCCGCTGCCCCCCTTGAGTGACGCCGGCAAGGTGATCTACGCCAACTCCCTCACGCTGACGCCAGGCACTGTCGCTATGGACCTGGATCTGGCCGGAAACACCCTGCTGGTGCATGCACTGACGCGTGACAGCATCGCCGATATCGAGTCGGGCGTTATGGCACGGCGTGTGCAGGCACTCGAGCACTGAATGACCACGCTCGCCGTTATCGCGATTGCACTGTTGGTGGTCATGGCGCTGGCAATTGCTCGTGCGCTGGTCGGTCCGACCATCTACGACCGCATTCTGGCAGTGAACCTGTTCGGCACCAAGACGGTTCTGTTGATTGCCGTGATGAGCGTCTTTGCCGGTCGGCCGGATTACCTGGATATCGCACTGGTTTACGCACTGATCAACTTCATCAGCATCATCGGGGTGCTGCGCTACTTTGAGTATGGCGGCAAAAAGACAGAAGGGCATTGAGCATGGACAGCGTTATAACAATTGTCAGCGGTGTGTGTGCGATACTCGGTGTGGTATTGATCCTGTCCGGGGGCGTCGGTGTAGTCCGGCTGCCTGATTTTTACTCGCGTATGCACGCTGCCGGCGTCACCGAAACACTCGCTGCCTTTTTTATTATTGTGGTTCTCATGCTGCAGGTGGGCTGGGGCATCGGTTTCTTCAAGCTGCTGTTCATCCTGCTGTTCGTATTCATCACCAGTCCTACGGCCAGCCATGCGATGGCCAAGGCCGCACGTCACGGACGCCTGCGGGCCCATGGCGATGATGCGGAGGTCGATGCGCCGTGATCAGCCTCGCCCTCACCGTTGATATTGTGCTGCTCGCCCTGCTGCTGGTGACCGCTGTTGCGATAGCGCGCATGAGCGATCTGTTCGCCGTTGTCATGCTCTCGGGGATCTATGGATTGCTGTCCGCCGCTTTTTTCGTGTCGCTGGATGCGGTGGATGTCGCCTTCACGGAAGCCGCGGTTGGCGCGGGCATTTCGCCCCTGCTTTTTTTGTCGGTGCTCAAGCTGACCGGCCGCTACCAGAGCGAAGCGCGCTCTGAAGCTGGCCTGGCGCTGTTGCTGGTGGTGTCCACCGGCTTCATGCTGGTGCTCGGCACACTCGACATGCCGGCCTTCGGCGACCCCGACAGCCCCGCCAACACCCACGTTGCCGTTCGCTATCTCGAGGAATCCGGGCGGGAAATCGATATCCCGAACGTGGTGACGTCGGTGCTGGCGAGCTACCGGGGGTATGACACCTTCGGCGAGGCCGTGGTGATATTTACCGCGGCGGTCGGTGTGCTCTCGCTGCTGGGTCTTCTGTCGAGGCCGATCGAGGGTCGGGAGAGTCCCGTGCTGATGGCGGAGCACCTGGTGCTGCGCCTGGTCAGTGAAATGCTCATTCCGCTTATCCTGCTGTTTGCATTGTATGTGCAGTTTCACGGTGAGTACGGTCCCGGTGGTGGTTTTCAGGCGGGGGTGATTTTCGCCGCGGCGATCATTCTCTATAGCATGCTGTTCGGCCTGGATGCCGCGCAGCGGGTCGCCCGACCCGGTGTGCTGCGTGTGCTGGCGGCGCTCGGCGTCCTGGTCTACGGCAGCGTCGGTGTCGCGAGCCTGCTCGCCGGTGGCAATTTCCTGGACTATTCCGTGCTCAGCGAAGACCCTATCAGCGGCCAGCATCTCGGTATCATCATCATCGAACTCGGCGTGGGCATAACCGTCGCATCGACCATGATGCTCATTTTCTTCGCCTTCACGGGGCGCTCGGATCAGGCGCATCCGGACGTGTCGCAATGATAATCGACCTGTATAACTACTGGGTTGTTATCGCACTGATGATGGTCGGATTCTACAGCGTTATTGTCCGCGGTAATCTCGTAAAGAAGCTCGTTGGCCTGAATATCTTCCAGACCTCGGTCTTCATTTTCTATATCAGCGTCGGCAAGCTCGAAGGCGGCACAGCTCCGATCCTGATTGAAGGCGTGACGCGCTACTCCAACCCGCTGGTGCATGTGCTGATCCTGACGGCGATCGTGGTTGGTATCGCGACTCTTGCACTCGCCCTGGCGCTGGTGGTTCGTATCAAGGATGCCTACGGCACCATTGAGGAAGACGAAATCCGGGAGATCGACGAACAGTGATCGCGCATCTTCCGGTTCTGCAGGTGGTTATCCCGCTAATGGCGGCTCCCGCGCTGCTGCTGCTCAACCGCGGCTGGCAGGCCTGGGCCTTGACCTGCCTTGTCTGCATCATCGCTTTTGCCATCAGCGTGTCCCTGCTGGACAGCGTCTATACCAGCGGCACCATCAGCTATGAGCTCGGCGGCTGGGAGCCGCCCTGGGGCATCGAGTATCGTATCGACCTGCTGTCGGCCTACGTTTTATTGATCGTCACCAGCATCGCTGCGCTGGTCGCAATTGCGGCACGTACGGTGCTTGAGGGCGAGGTGACGGCCGAGCGGCAGCCGATGCTGTATGTCCTGTACTGCCTTTGCCTGGCCGGCCTGCTCGGCATCGTGGCCACGGGCGACCTGTTCAACGTGTTCGTCTTTCTCGAGATATCGTCACTGTCAACCTATGCAATGATTGCCTTTGGCAGTCACCGACGCGCGCTCTGGGCATCCTATCAGTACCTGGTGGTGGGTACTATCGGGGCAACGTTCCTGCTGATCGGTATCGGCTTCATATACAGTCTGACGGGCACGCTGAACATGCAGGATATTGCCGGGCGCCTGCCGCTGGTAGATGCACCGCGCACCGTGCACACGGCGTTCGCTTTCATCGTCGTTGGTGTCTGCCTCAAGCTCGCCCTGTTTCCGCTGCACTTCTGGTTGCCGAATGCCTATACGTATGCGCCGGCGATTGTCACGGCATTCCTGGCGGCCACGTCGACCAAGGTCGCTGTCTATCTGCTGATACGTCTGCACTACTCGGTCTTCGGCGCCAACTTCGCCACGGATGTGCTGCCACTGAACACCCTGTTCCTGCTGCTCGGTCTGATCGGTGTGTTTGTTGCCTCGCTGGTGGCGGTGCAGCAGCCGAACGTCAAGCGCCTGTTCGCCTATTCCAGTATTGCCCAGATCGGCTACATGATTGTCGGGCTTGGTATCGGTACCGCGATCGGACTGCAGGCAACGCTGCTGCATCTGTTCAACCACGCCCTCATGAAAGGCGCGCTGTTTCTCGCCATTGCGGGTGTTGTCTATCGTGTCGGTGGCTCCGATCTGAGCCACTTCGCCGGTCTCGGCCGCCTTATGCCCTGGACCATGGCAGCGATAGTCATTGCTGGCCTGAGCCTGATCGGTGTGCCTCTGACCGTGGGTTTCATCAGCAAGTGGTATCTGGTGCTGGGCGCGATCGAGGCGGGCCTGTGGCCGGTCGCCGCCCTGGTGCTGGTTGGCTCGATACTGGCGCTGTTCTACGTCTGGCGCATTATCGAAACCGCCTATTTTGAAGCGCCCACTTCACTCACCGAAGACGCCAGGGAGGCGCCCGCCGGTATACTTCTGGCCACCTGGACGCTGGTTGTCGCGAATATCTATTTCGGTATTGATACAGACCTCACGCGCCAGACCGCAGAGCTTGCGGCGCAGCACCTGATCGGAGGCCGACCCTGATGGCTGCCGACCAGATTCTGCAGTGGGTGATCGTGCTGCCACTGCTGGCAGTCCCGCTGCTCCTGCTCGCGCGCCGCTACCCAGACCTGCGTGAAGCGGTGTCGCTGCTTACGGCTGCGGCGCTGTTTGCACTCGTTACCCTGCTCTACCGTGACTTTAATGCCGGAGGGGTCGCGCAGGCGGTCTGGATTGCGATCATGCCTGGCCTTGAGATCAGCTTCCGGGTCGAGGCGCTGGGCGTGCTGTTTGCACTCGTTGCCAGCTTTCTGTGGGTCGTGACGACGCTGTACGCGATCGGCTACATGCGTGCGCATGCGGAAGACAACCAGACGCGCTTCTATGTTTTTTTTGCCGTGTCCATCGCCGCCGTCATGGCGATTGCCTTCGCCGCCAACCTGTTCACGCTGTTTGTCTTCTACGAGGCCCTGACGTTGGCGACCTACCCACTGGTAACTCACGCGGGCACGGAGAAAGCGCGCGCTGGCGGACGCACTTATCTGACGCTTCTGGTGGTTACATCCATCGTTTTCTTCCTGCCGGCGATCATCGCCACCTATGCGATTACCGGCACGCTCACCTTCACCCCGGGCGGTATATTCAGCGCAGAGACTTCACCGGCAGTGCTGGGCGTGTTGCTCGCGCTGTTCGTCTTCGGTATCGGCAAGGCCGCAATCATGCCGTTCCATCGCTGGTTGCCGGCGGCGATGGTCGCTCCGACGCCGGTGAGTTCGCTGCTGCACGCGGTTGCCGTGGTCAAGGCCGGCGTATTTTCCATCATCAAGGTCGGCGCACTCATTTTTGGCCTCGATACACTCAGCGGCCTCTGGTCCACTGATCTGCTGCTGTATCTCGCGGCATTCACGGTGATCGCTGCATCCCTCGTCGCCATGCGCCAGGATAACCTCAAGGCACGACTCGCCTACTCCACCGTCAGCCAGCTCAGCTATATGACCGCGGGGGTTCTGCTGGCGTCGGGCACCGGGCTGCTGGGCAGCAGCATGCATATCGCCATGCACGCCTTTGGCAAGATCACCCTGTTTTTCTGCGCCGGGGCGATCCTGGTCGCCGCACACAAGAGTAATATCAGTCAGATGCGTGGCCTCGGCCGGCAGATGCCGTTCACCATGGCGGCTTTCTTTATTGGCAGCCTCAGTATCATCGGCCTGCCACCGACCGGGGGCACCTGGAGTAAGTGGTATCTGGTGACCGGCAGCCTCGAGGCGGGCCAGTGGGTGCTGGTGGCGGTGCTTTTGATCAGTTCACTGCTCAACATTGCCTATCTGCTTCCAATCCCGCTGCGTGCCTTTTTTCCGGGCGAGGGGCACCCGGTGGACGGCACGCGGGGTATGCGCGAGGCGCCGCTGCCATCCCTGATCGCGATCGCTGTCACAAGCCTGATGTGCGTGCTGCTCTTTCTCTTTCCGCAGCGCCTGTATGACCTCGCCCGGGCCGTCGGAGGGTGACGCCAATGCAAGATGAACGAGAGTATTTCCTAGACAAGCCGGAGAACGTGAAGCGCCTGCTACGCGTCTTCTACGCCGCGTGCATCATCCTCGCGCTGCTGGACTTCGTGATACACCGCCACGTTTATCACAGCTTTGAGCGGCTCTGGCTGTTTTATCCGATATATGGCTTCGTCGGCTGCGTGCTGCTGGTGCTGGTGTCAAAATGGATGCGCAGCTTCCTGATGCGCGACGAATGCTACTACGAAGACCTCGACCAGACCGATGGCAAACCGGCTGGGGACGCGCATGATGCCTGACCACGTGCCGCCATTCCTGATTTTCTATGCGGTCGCGCTGCTCGCGCTGCCAACGCGCGGGATTGTGCGCACTCTGCTGCTGTTGTCGGCGCCTGTGCTGGTACCTATAGCGTCTGGGCGACACCGGAAGGCAGCTACGGCGTGGTGCAGGTACTGCAGTTCGAACTCACGCTGCACCGGGTAGACCGCCTGGCAACGCTGTTCGGCTATCTGTTCAACCTGGCAGCTTTCACGGCCTTTATCTATGCGCTGCATGTGCGCGACCGGGTGGAACAGACGGCGAGCATTCTCTACGCTGGAAGTGCTCTCGGCGCGGTCTATGCTGGCGATCTTATTACCCTTTTCCTGTTCTGGGAAATGCTTGCTCTGACCTCGGTGTTCCTGGTGTGGGCCCGCCGCACGGATCGCGCCTACCGCGCCGGCATGCGCTATCTCATTATCCAGATACTTTCCGGGCTGTTGCTGCTCGCGGGCATTATCGGCTACGCCGCGGCAGGCAACTCTCTGGCCTTTGACCATGTCGGTCTAGAGGGGGTTGCAAGCTGGCTCATGCTGTTGGCCTTCGGCATCAAGTGTGCGTTCCCGTTTATGCACAACTGGTTGACCGATGCCTATCCCGAAGCCACGCCCAGTGGTGCGGTATTCCTGGCTGCGTTTACCACCAAAGTTGCGGTATACGCACTTGCAAGGACGTTCCCGGGCACGGAGCTCCTCGTCTATGTGGGTGTGACGATGGCGGTATTCCCCATATTCTTTGCGGTAATAGAGAACGACCTGCGCCGGGTGCTCGCCTACAGCCTCATAACCCAGCTCGGCTTCATGGTGGTGGGCATCGGCATCGGCACTGACCTGTCCATTAACGGCTCGGTGGCACATGCGTTCAGCCATGTCATGTATAAAGGAATCCTGTTCATGACGATGGGCGCAGTGCTCTATCGCACTGGCATGATCAATGTCTCGGAACTGGGCGGGCTGTATAAATCCATGCCAAAGACGACCGTTCTCTGCATTTTGGGTGCCGCTTCCATGTCCTTTCCGCTTTTCAGCGGTTTCGTCAGCAAATCCATGGTCATGAGTGCCGCGCTGAGCAACGATTTCCAGGTGATCTGGCTGCTGTTGCTTTTTTCGGCCGCGGGCGTGTTCCATCAGGCGGGCATAAAGATCCCCTACTTCGCGTTTTTTGCCCGCGACTCCGGCATCCGCACCCAGGAGGCGCCCACCAACATGCTGATTGCGATGTCACTGGCAGCGGCAATGTGCATCACAATCGGCGTTTTTCCGGACTTTCTTTATCGGCTGCTGCCGTATGACACGGGTTACACGCCCTACGATACGACGCATGTCCTGGCGCAGATGCAGCTGCTGTTCTTCTCGGCGCTGGCGTTTGTCTGGCTGAACCTGCGTGGTTGGTACCCGCCGGAACTGCCGTCGACCAATCTGGATGCAGACTGGCTCTACCGTCGCCTGGCGCCGGCCGCAATTTCGCGCGGTGCCGATGTTGTGGCTCGCGCTGACAGCGCGCTGCGCGCTTCATCGCGACTGCTGCTTATGCGCATGGCCCAGGTGGTCAACCGACACCACAGCCCCGGTGGCCTGCTCGCACGCACCTGGTCTACGGGCAGCGCGGTTTTCTGGGTGGTGGCGATTCTCGCGGGCTACCTTTTGCTATTTGCTATCGGAGACGGGGTGTTCTCCGGCTGAGGCAGCGCTGCGCCAGTACAGGGGGCCGCCGCTGCTTTTTTTGATGGCCGCCAGTGTCGCCAGGTGAGCCTGACGTTCGGCGTCGGTGGGCTGGATAACCGGGAGCCGCATACGCCCTGCCGGCAGCGACCGGATGTGGCTTTCCTGACCACCTTCACTCGCCTTCCCGGCGTCTTCATCCGAGAGCTGGAGCGCCGTCTGCCCGCCGGTCATTGCAAGGTAGACATCGGCCAGTATCTCGGCGTCCAGCAGGGCGCCGTGCAGATCGCGTGAAGAGTTGTCCACGTGGTAGCGCGAGCACAGCACGTCGAGGTTGTTGCGCTGCCCCGGATGCCGGTGTCTCGCCATCTGCAGGGTATCGACGATCCGGCAATGCGACTGGATACCGGCATAGCCTGCACGGGAGCGCTGTAGTTCGCTATCGAGAAAACCGACGTCAAACGGCGCGTTGTGGATAATCAGTTCGGCGTCACCGACAAATTCCAGAAAGGCGTCGGCGACGCGCCCGAATACCGGTTTGTCGGCGAGGAACTCAAGGGTGATCCCATGGACTTCAATCGCGCCGGAATCAATGTCGCGTTGCGGATTCACGTACTGGTGATAGTGACGGCCAGTCAAGCGCCGGTTGACCAGCTCGACACAGCCGATTTCGATAATCCGGTGTCCCTGGCTGACTTCGAGGCCCGTGGTTTCCGTGTCGAGAAATATCTGTCGCATGGCTTGCTGGGCTCTCCGTCGGGTCGCTGCGCGCTATCGGTTTGTTGCGCGGCTCAGGCCGCGCGCTGCTTGCTGTTGTGGCGATCAGGCATTCTGGAGGGTGTCGGCGCAGGATTCGCGACGCCGAGACCGATAATCGCACGCCGGCGTGGCAATCGCTGCACCGGTCGGCGGATGTTGGGAACCTGTTTAATGGCGTGCGCAAGATAAACCGAGCCGAGTGGCAAGTGGTGGCGGTTGAACGCGCTGTCAACGGCCGCGGCGGCGCGTCGCAGTTGCCCGCCGCCCCAGGAAGGCAAAGGCAGTATATGGTCAAATCCCTCGACTTGACAGCCGACCAGGTGCAGCCAGTCGGTAAGGCGATACTGGCTGACCGGCCGACGCGCACGCCAGAGGGGATTGCCCAGTGTTCCGCGAAGCTGCTGCGAAGCGCCCTTCAGGCTCAGGGGGTTGAAACCAATGATCAACAGGTGCCCGTGGGGGGTCAGCACACGCTGCATTTCACGCAGACTGTTGTGCGGGTTGGCACAGAACTCCAGCGCATGCAGAGCGATGATTGCATCGACGCTGTCGGATTCCAGCGGCAGCTCGTCACAGTCACAGGCAAGCGTTGCGCCAGCATCGTCAGAACCCGCCGCGACTATCCTGTGGTTGATTCGGCTGCTGTCGAGCAGGCTGCGCTGTGGCAGCGGACCCAACTGCAGGCTATGGTAGCCGAAGGCGATATCCAGCAGCGGACGGCTGCGCAGGGAGATTTCGGCAAACAGGCGCTCGCCGGCGTCGCGTGCGTACCAGGTTTCCAGTTGCTGTGAAATGTCGCTAAACTCGTGTGCCATTATCAGTTTTCCATAAACAATATCTCAGGTTAGCCAGCCTTGATGCTGCAATGCAACTATCGGAGGAGATCAAAGTGATCAGTATTTGCCCCATCAAAGCTTTCAGCGACAACTATATCTGGCTGCTTGTCGATGATTCCAGTCGCGCAGTGGTGGTGGATCCGGGTGACGAAAAACCGGTGACTGCGGCCCTCGAGGCCGACGGGCTTAGCCTCGCTGCAATACTCGTGACCCACCACCACTTCGACCACACGGGCGGCGTGGCCAGCCTGGCCGGAGCCTGGGGTTGCCCGGTATACGGGCCGCAAAACCCGGAGATCGACCCGGTCAGCCACCGGCTGGTGGCCGGTGATAGTGTCACCGTACTGGATTGCCGATTTGACGTACTCGCCGTGCCGGGTCACACCCTGGACCATATTGCCTATTTCTGTCCGGGGGATACGCCACTGCTGTTCTGCGGCGATACCCTGTTTGCCGGTGGTTGCGGCCGCGTTTTTGAGGGCACTTTCGACATGATGTACGAATCCCTGAAGCAGTTGGCGGCACTCCCCGACGATACCCGGGTTTACTGTGCGCACGAATATACCCTGGCCAATCTCGCGTTTGCCCGCGCGGTGGAGCCCGGCAATGAGGCCTTGCTGGAACGCATCGCACGGGCCGAGGAGTTGCGCGACCGGGATCTGCCGACCGTGCCGTCGCTGCTGGCCACCGAGCGCGCGACGAACCCTTTTTTGCGCTGCGCCCAGGCCAGTGTTCTCAACGGTCTTGCGGTCGCCGGCAGGGGCGCCGGCAGGGGCCCCCGGGACTCCTTTGCACAACTCAGGCAGTGGAAGGATGGTTTCCGTTGACACGCTGGTCTTACCGTTTTTGTACCAGCGCCATGCTCTGCCTGGCGACGTTGCTGGCGGCATGCCAGGGTATGGGCCCCACGGCGCCGGCATCCTCCGCCGCTGCAGACGCAATACCGGAGCCATCGACCGTGACGGCTACGCTGCCCGGGAATAGCGGGGCAACGCGCCCCCCGCAGGACCTGTGGCAGCGTCTGCGCCGCGGTATGCGCTGGGATGAGCATGAGCATCTCGCCATACGGCGTGCCCGCGACGCCTACCTTGCCCAGCCGGCCTATCTGGAGGTCGTCGGGCATCGCGCGCGGCGTTACCTGCACTATATTGTTGAGCAGGTGGAGTCCCGCGGCATGCCGACGGAGATTGCCCTGCTGCCGCTGGTCGAGAGTACCCTCGACCCGTTTGCCGTATCGCCGCAGCAGGCTGCCGGTCTGTGGCAGATTATGCCGGCCACGGCACAGTACCTGGGGATGCATCGTGACTGGTGGTACGACGATCGCCTGGATGTCCGCGAGTCCACCCGTGTCGCACTGGATTATCTGCAGGATCTGCACGCGGAATTTGACGGTGA
>JBHEPQ010000316.1:0-7664 GCA_046260215.1 Chromatocurvus sp. | reverse complement strand
GTAACCTACTGCATAACGGTTTATCCCAATGTACGCCAGGCCGCGGCAAGCAGATGCATGATGGCCATCATCAATCACACCGGATACTCACGATCATTAGCCGGGTTCTGTGGGAGCGCAATCTTCACGCCAGGGGCGCCGGATATCCACGCTAGGCTGATTGATTAGACATCCCAATCGTCGCATCATGTCGTGAATGCTGTATTGTCCGGGGTGCACTGCTGCTGATCGTCACATGGGCGCTCATATTGCAGGCTCACGGGGGTGTCCATTGACGAGTGACATACTGGTAACCGGAGGATGTGTGATATCGCGACGCCGGCACATCCCGCTCCGCACGGGGTAAGCAATGAATGACGCTGTCGATATCCGTGCCTTTCCGAGTCAGGCAGCGCTGGCGCCCGCGCTGGCGGCTGCGGTTGCCCGCGACCTGCGCGGCGCCGTCGCGAGCCGTGGGCGGGCTGTGCTGGCTGTCTCCGGTGGCAGCACTCCGGTGCCGTTTTTCATCGAGCTTCAGCAGGCGAAGCTTGACTGGTCGCGGGTGACGGTCACTCTGGTGGACGAGCGCTGGGTGGCTATCGATCACCCGGACTCCAATGCCGCCCTGGTACAGCGACACCTGCTGCAGGGCGCGGCAGCCAGTGCACATTTTCAGCCACTCTGGAACGCGGCCGGTACGGCGGAGCAGGGCTGTCCGTCGACGGAAGCATTGATAGCGCCATTGTGTCCGCTCGATGTTGCTGTTCTCGGTATGGGCTCCGATGGGCATACCGCTTCCTGGTTTCCAGGTGCCACCAATCTGGCTCAGGCGCTGGATGCGGGAAGCCATCAATGCTGCGTCGCGCTGCAGCCGCCGCAGGGCGGGCATGCGCGGATATCGCTGAGTTTACAGGCGGTGCGCTCCGCTAGCCGGCGCTATCTGCATTTTACGGGCCCGGCAAAATGGACGACCTTCGAGCGCGCCCTGATGCCCGGCCCCGTGGCTGAACTGCCGGTGCGCGCACTGTTGCACGACCCCCGAAGTCCGCAGGTCTTTTATGCGGTAAACGACACGCTTCAAGAGGACATGACATGAACCCGACAGTGGAACAGGTAACCAGCGCGCTGCGCGAGCGCAGTCGCAAGACCCGTGGCGACTACCTCGACAACTGTCGTCGCACCCGCGATGAGCTGCCGCCGCGCAAGCGACTGTCCTGCGGCAATCTCGCACACGGCTATGCGGCCTGTGGTGAAGACGAAAAGGCTGTCATGGCGCGCATGGAATCGGCCAATATCGGGATTATCAACGCCTATAACGATATGCTGTCTGCACATCAGCCTCTGCATGCCTACCCGGATCTGATCAAGCAGGCCGCCTGGACGCTCGGTGCTACCGCGCAGGTGGCTTCCGGGGTGCCTGCCATGTGCGACGGTGTCACCCAGGGGCAACCCGGCATGGAGCTCAGCCTGTTCAGCCGGGACGTGGTAGCGATGGCCACGGCGGTGGGCCTGAGCCACAACCTGTTCGATGCGGCGATCTGCCTGGGTATCTGTGACAAGATTGTGCCGGGCATGTTGATCGGTGCGCTGCAGTTTGGCCATCTGCCGATTGCCTTTATCGGTTCGGGTCCGATGGCATCCGGAATACCAAACAAGGAAAAAGCGGCGGTGCGGCAGAAACACGCCCAGGGCCAGGCCGATGATGCGGAGCTGCTGGCCGTGGAGTCCGCGTCCTACCACAGCCCCGGCACCTGCACATTTTATGGCACGGCCAACAGCAATCAGATGCTCATGGAAATGCTCGGCGTGCAGCTGCCCGGCAGCTCCTTCCTGCATCCCGATGATCCAATGCGCTCGATTCTGGTTGACCGTGTGGTAGCCGCGCTGGTGCACGGCGCCGCCGGGGGGTCCGCGCACCTGCCTCTTTACCGCGTGGTGGATGAAGCCTCCATCGTCAACGCGCTGGTCGGGTTGCTGGCCACGGGGGGTTCCACCAACCACACGCTGCACATGGTGGCCATCGCGCGCAGCGTGGGCATACAGCTAAACCTCGAGGATTTCCACCAGCTGTCCCCGGCGGTGCCTCTGCTGACGCGTATCTATCCCAACGGTAGCGCTGACGTCAACGACTTCCAGCGGGCTGGCGGTATGGCCTGTCTCGCCGGAGAACTTCGTGGGGCCGGTCTGCTGAACGAAGACGTGCAGTCAATACTCGGACAGGGTCTTGATCCGCTGTGTCGCGCACCGCGTCTCGATGACGATGGCAGCATCGTGTGGTCGGGCGATGTCGTTCAATCCAGTGATACCAGCGTCCTCGCTACCATTACCGAGCCGTTCGCCCCTGAGGGGGGGCTGCGCCGCCTCCAGGGCAATCTCGGTGAGTGCGTCATCAAGGTGTCGGCGGTGGATCCGGCACACTACAGAATCAGCGCTCCAGCGCGTGTGTTCAGCAGTCAGCAGGCCCTTCGGGATGCGTTCGACGCCGGCGACCTCGACGCCGACATGATCGCCGTGGTGCGTTTTCAGGGACCTGCTGCCAATGGCATGCCTGAACTGCACAAGCTGACGCCTTACCTCGGTGTACTTCAGGATCGGGGCTACCGGGTGGCGCTGGTCACGGACGGTCGCATGTCGGGGGCGTCCGGCAAAGTCCCCGCCGCGATTCACCTGACGCCGGAGGCCAGCGCGGGCGGCATGCTGGCGCGTGTGCGCGACGGCGATGTCATCGCGCTGGATGCCGAAGCTGGCAGCCTTGATTTGCAGGTGGATCAGGCGGATCTCGCGGCACGCGAAGGGGTGGAGCCACCCGCGTCTGCGTCGACGCTGGGTCGTGGATTGTTCGGCCATATGCGCACCAGCGTGTCTGATGCCGTTAACGGTGCCAGCGTTTTCGGGTTTTCCTGAGTTCTGCGTGTCGCGCTCTGCCCTACCGCGGGTCTGCATGACCGCATAAACGCTGACGCCGCGGGCGGAAGTCGGTGATTCTGCCGATTTCCTTTTCTATTTGTTGACCAGAGGTCTTACGAATGGCAGATTGACAGCGTCAACATAATACCTAATAAAAGGATCTGCTCATGAATAAAATCCCACTTCGAGGTGGTGCCAACCGTTTCCGTCTGACCCTCCTGTGTAGCGCTATCGCCGCCACGCTGGCCGCACCGGCCGCCGTGGCACAGGGCGCCGGTATGCTGGAAGAGATCGTGGTAGTCGCCACCAAGCGGCAGCAGACACTGCAGCAGGTTCCTATTGCGGTCTCCGTGGTGAGTACCCTGCAGATCGAGCAGGCACAGGTGATGGATATCAAGGACCTGCAGACAATGGTGCCGTCGCTGCGGGTGACGCAGCTGCAGACCAGTGCCAACACCAACTTCATCATTCGCGGCTTTGGAAATGGCGCCAACAACGCGGGTATTGAGCCCTCGGTGGGTGTGTTTATCGATGGCGTCTACCGCTCGCGGGTTGGCAGTGCACTTGCTGATCTGCCGAAGCTGGAGCGGGTGGAGGTGCTGCGCGGTCCCCAGAGCACACTGTTTGGCAAGAACGCTTCGGCCGGCGTGATCAACGTGGTCACGGCAAAGCCTGATCTCGAGGCCTATAGTGGTTCGGTGTCGTTCACCGCGGGCAATTACAGCCAGACCATCGCTCGCGCCGACGTCACCGGCCCGCTGTCCGATAACCTGGCATTCAGCCTGTTTGGTAGCGTGAACAAGCGTGACGGGTACTACAAGAACGAGTTTGACGGCGAAGAGCTGAACGAAAACGATCGCTGGAATCTGCGTGGCCAGCTACTCTACGCGCCCACCGATCGCCTGGAGATGCGCCTTATCGTGGACGGCGAAAAGATCGACGAAGCCTGCTGCGGCGTTGCTAACCTGCAGAATGGCCCCACGGGACAGGTGGTGCAGCTGCTGGGCGCCAACCTGGTGCCGGACGCACCCTTCGCCTACCGCGGTTTCTATGATTTCCCGCCGGTGAACGAGATCGAAACCTCGGGTGCCTCGCTTGAAATCACCTACGATTTTGATTGGGCAACCCTGACATCCATCACCGCCGACCGGGAGCTTTCGCAGTTCCAGAATGCGGACATCGATTTCACCAGTCTGCGGCTGGCCGAGGCGTTTATCAGTGACACGAACATCGATACCTTTACCCAGGAACTCCGACTGACCTCCAAAGGGGACGGTGCTCTGGACTGGATGGTGGGGGGCTTCTACTTTCAGGAAGATGTGGAAATAGATGGCGACTTCCGCATCGGCAGTGATTTCCGGCCGTATTTCGATACGCTCACTGGCGGCGCCATCAGCGCGGCAGAGGCATTTTTTGGATCCTTTGACCCACGCGTACAGCCAGGCAGTTTCCTGCGCGGCGGAACCGGCTACCCACAGGAAACATCCTTCCAGGACGATACCTCTGTCTCCGTGTTTGCACAGGCCGACTGGCGGTTTACCGAGGATCTGACGCTGACGGTGGGTGCGAACTATACGGAGGTGGAAAAAGAAGCGGGTGTCAGCATTGTCGCCAACGAACTGTTCTCTGCGATTGAGCTCCCGGAGGCGTTGGCGCCTCTGAGCGCGGCGCAGTTGCTGCCGCCTTTTCTAGACTTTCCGAATGCGGTGGAGTCCGGCGAATCCAACGATGACGAGATCACCTATACACTGCGGCTGGCCTACGATATCAACGCCAATCTCAGTGCCTATGCCGGTGTGAGCACGGGTTTCAAGGCGACGTCCTGGAACCTGTCGCGGGATTCGCGGCCATTTGCGCGTGACCTTGCGGCGCTGCAGGCAGCGGACCTCACGGTACCGAACCTGGTGACCGGTACGCGTTTTGCCGGTCCGGAAGAATCAACGGTGCTTGAGGTCGGTTTGAAAGCGGAGTTTAATTCGCTGGCTTTCAACCTTGCCATCTTCGACCAGGAAATCGACGGTTTCCAATCAAACGTGTTTACTGGCACGGGCTTCGTGCTGGCCAATGCGGGCACACAAACGGTCGAGGGTTTCGAATTCGACATCAACTGGGCGCCGACCGAGGCGTTGCGACTCGCCTTTGCCACGACGTATCTGGATCCTGAGTATGAAGACTTTGTCGGTGGTGTCGGACCGGATGGCCCGACTGACCTGAGTGGCACGCGCCCCGCGGGTATCCACGAGTGGAGCACCAACACATCTGGAACCTACAACTTTGCGGCATTCGGCGCCATGGGTTATGTACGTGTCGAGCATGTTTATGAGGACGAAGTGCAGGTTGTCGAAAACGTGTCTGCTGATATCGCCTCCAGGGAAGTCTCCATGTTCAACGCCAGCGCCGGCTTGACCTGGAGTAACGGTTTTGAACTCAACTTGTGGGGGCGCAACCTCAACGAGGATGAGTACCTGCAGAGCGCGTTCCCGTCGGTGGCTCAGGCCGGCAGCTTCAGTGGCTATCCGAACCAGCCGCGAACCTATGGATTGACGCTGCGCAAGAACTTTGAATGAGGAGGGCTGCTGACGCCGGTTCCCGGGCTATCGCTTTGCGAGGCAGTTCGGGAGTCGGTCCACATTGACACCGCAAGCGGCGTTCAGTAACCGCGGGTAAAATCGATTTCGTAGCGCAGTGTTTCTCCGGCGAGAAAGCGGTTGAGGTTATCCAGGAACAGGGGCGCAATTGCGGTGGCCTCGGTTGGCGCAGCGGTGTGTGACGTGATGTAGATGCCTTCCGTACGCCAAAGTGGGTCCTCCTCGGGCAGGGGTTCCACCGGAAGCACGTCGAGAACTGCCGCACGCAAGTGACCTTTTGTCACACGCAGGCGCAAGGCCTCGTGATCTATGGCATTGGCGCGTCCGGCATTGATCACAACGGCGCGCGTTGGCAATGCGCGTAGCAGCGCGGCGTCGATCAGACCGTCGGTGTCGGGCGTGTCTGGCATGAGGGAAACCACGAAATCCAGACCGTCGGCAAAGGCAAGCCTGTCGTCAGAGCGATAACAGTCAGTGAATGGCGCTGCCGCGATACCGCGCGTGTTCAACCCTCGCAGCTCGACGCCGAAGGCGGCGGCGCGGCGTGCCACGGCCATGCCCAAGGCCCCGGTTCCCATGATACCGGCCCGTTTCCCCGCGAGGCTGCCGTCCGGGCTGCGATCCCAGTGCGTCGCGGCTGCCCGCTGCAGCACATTGCGCTGCAGTGCGAGCATCCAGGCAAGGACGTATTCACTGATGGCGGTATCGAACAGGTCCTTGACCCCGGTAAGCCGATAATCCCGCCGCGGGGCGTCGATCAAGGGTGTCACGCCGGCCCACGTGGACTGTGCCCACTGCAGCGCAGGCAGCCGGGGTAGTGCCTCCAGAAGCCGGTCCGGCGCGCCGAGCACCACCGGGGCCGATTCTGCAGCGTCGGGAAGGCGGGTGTTGTCGCTACAGGGATGCACCCTTGCGGCTGCGGGAAGTTGAGCCTGCAGGGCGCTGGCCAGAGCGTCGGCGTCAGCGCTGAGGATGAGTACGTCGATGGTCATGGATTCCTGAGCGTGATTGTTGGGGGGCTGGAATTCTCGCGCATTGCGTCATACTGCACAGCCAAGGCTGCGTCTTCACAGGTATAATGCCAGCTGATGCGGCAGCCCCGCTACTTGCTACCAACATTCTGCTTACCCCGGACATTCCGCCATGCCATCCGAAAATCCCGTCACCCGCTTCGCCGATCTCGACCTGCCGGCACCGCTGCAGCAGGCTCTGGTTGACGTGGGCTATGAATCGCCCTCGACGATACAGGCAATGACTATTCCGCCCATGCTGGAGGGCGCAGACCTTGTGGGACAGGCACAGACCGGCACCGGCAAGACGGCGGCCTTTGCGCTGCCCTGCCTCGCGCGTCTGGATCCGTCGCAGCACCTGCCCCAGGTGTTGGTGCTGGCGCCGACCCGGGAGCTGGCGCTGCAGGTGGCTGAGGCATTCCAGAGTTATGCCCGCCACTTACCATCATTCCATGTGCTTCCGCTGTATGGCGGCGCCGACATGCGCACCCAGCTGCGTCAGCTGCAGCGCGGTGTTCAGGTTATCGTCGGCACCCCGGGTCGCGTCATGGACCACATGCGACGCGGTTCCCTCGACCTCGGCAGCCTGCGCACCCTGGTGCTCGATGAGGCAGACGAGATGCTGCGCATGGGATTCATTGACGATGTCGAATGGATCCTGTCGCATACGCCGTCCGAGCGGCAGATCGCCCTGTTCTCCGCGACTATGCCGGAAGCCATCCGGCGTATTGCAAAAACCCATCTGCGAAATCCCCAGGAGATCACAGCGAAGGTCTCCGCTGTTGCACGATCGCGTATTCGCCAGCGCGTATGGATGATGGCGGGTGTGCACAAGCTGGACGCGTTGACACGTATCCTGGAAGTCGAGGATTTCGACGGCATCATTATTTTTGTGCGCACGCGCATTGCGACCACGGAACTTGCGGACAAGCTCGCTGCGCGCGGTTACACCACGGCGGCATTGAACGGCGATGTCGCCCAGAACCTGCGCGAAAAGACCGTGGAAAATCTTAAGGCGGGGCATCTGGATATCCTGGTAGCCACCGATGTCGCTGCCCGCGGCCTCGATGTAGACCGTATCAGCCACGTCATCAACTACGATATTCCCTACGACGCGGAGGCCTACACGCATCGCATCGGCCGCACGGGCCGCGCCGGGCGCCATGGCGAGGCAATACTG
>JBHEPQ010000297.1:0-5273 GCA_046260215.1 Chromatocurvus sp. | reverse complement strand
TTGCGTGGCGAAAGACCGGGCGGTGCCCGATCCTTCGATAGGCAGGCTGGTTTACATCATGCCGCCCATACCGCCCATGCCACCCATGCCGCCCATATCCGGGGCGCCACCGGCTTCTTTCTCTTCCGGCGAATCGGCGATCATCACCTGCGTGGTGATCATCAGACCGGCAACGGAACCGGCGGCCTGCAGCGCAGTGCGAGTGACCTTTGCCGGGTCGATGATACCGGCTTCGAACATGTCGACATATTCACCGGTCGCCGCGTCAAAGCCATGGTTACCAGAACCCTGGCGCACTTTGTCGAGCACCACAGAGGATTCGCCACCGGCGTTGCTGACGATGAAGCGGAACGGATTTTCCATCGCACGCAGGGCGGCGGCAATGCCGATGTCCTGGTCGTGGTTATCGCCCGTCAGACCTTTAATGGCATCGACAGCGCGAATCAGCGCAACGCCACCACCGGCGACCACGCCTTCCTCGACGGCAGCACGGGTTGCGTGCAGCGCGTCTTCAACGCGGGCCTTCTTCTCTTTCATCTCGAACTCGGTCGCGGCGCCTACCTTGATGACCGCAACACCGCCGGCCAGCTTGGCCACGCGTTCCTGCAGCTTCTCGCGGTCGTAGTCAGACGAGGTGTTCTCGATCTGGGTACGGACTTCCTTGACCCGCGTTTCGATTGCCGCGCCATCACCCTCACCGTCGATGATCGTGGTGTTGTCCTTGTCCATGGTCACGCGTTTGGCCGTACCAAGGTGCTCCAGCGTGGCAGACTCGAGATCGAGGCCAACCTCTTCGGAAATCACGGTACCGCCGGTCAGGACAGCGATGTCCTGCAGCATGGCCTTGCGACGATCGCCAAAGCCCGGCGCTTTACAGGCCGCAACCTTGACAATGCCGCGCATGTTGTTGACAACCAGCGTTGCCAGCGCCTCGCCTTCGACGTCTTCGGCGACGATAACCAGGGGCTTGGATGACTTGGCGACCTGCTCAAGCAGCGGCAGCAGCTCACGGATGTTTGAAATCTTCTTGTCCACCAGCAGGATGTAGGGTGAGTCGGACTCGACCATCATGTTGTCCTGGTTGGAAATAAAGTACGGGGACAGATAGCCGCGGTCGAACTGCATGCCTTCAACCACGTCCAGTTCGTTCTCGAGGCCGGAACCTTCCTCGACCGTGATCACGCCTTCCTTGCCTACCTTGTCCATGGCGTCAGCGATAATCTTGCCGACAGCGTTGTCACTGTTGGCGGAAATGGTGCCCACCTGAGTGATCGCCTTGTTGTCTTCGCAGGGGATGGACGCTTTCTGAATTTCCACAACGGCAGCAGCAATCGCCTTGTCGATACCGCGCTTGAGGTCCATCGGGTTCATACCCGCGATCACGGCCTTCAGGCCTTCGCTGATGATGCCCTGGGCGAGCACGGTTGCCGTTGTTGTACCGTCACCCGCGTTATCGGAAGCCTGTGATGCCACTTCCTTTACCATCTGGGCGCCCATGTTCTCAAACTTATCCTTGAGCTCGATTTCCTTGGCGACGGATACGCCATCCTTGGTTACCGTGGGCGCACCGAAGGACTTATCCAGAACCGCATTGCGGCCCTTGGGTCCGAGTGTCGCCTTGACGGCGTCAGCAAGGACGTTCACGCCCCGCAGCATTGACTGGCGGGCTTCATCGCCAAAATATACGTCTTTAGCAGCCATGATTGTTTCCTTTACCTTTAATGTTTCTGTTTGCGATTAATTAGGACGAGATGCTCGTTAACGACTGTTATTCGACGACAGCGTACAGTTCGCTCTCGCTCATGATGATCAGTTCTTCATCGTCAATCTTGATGGTATTGCTGCCGGCGTATTGACCGAATACCACCGTGTCACCCACTTTCACCGCAACCGGGCGCTGCTCGCCGTTTTCCAGCACCTTGCCATCGCCAACCGCGACTACTTCACCCTGGTTCGGCTTTTCCTTGGCTGACCCCGGCAGAACGATGCCACCGGCGGTTTTCTCTTCTTCTTCTTTGCGACGAACGACCACGCGGTCGTACAGCGGACGGATTTTCATGGATTACGATCTCCAACTCATTCAATGTTATCGACTCCCCTCTCGGGGCCTACTGCAAGAATTGGGGTGAGCTGAGGGTATTTCAAGAGAGAATTGGCACTCTTTTTGGGAGAGTGCCAATTTTTTTTGGGGGAGGGGCGATTTTTTTTCAGTACGGTGCCGGTTTCCTTGACCGAGAGACTGCCGGACCACGGCGGATGGCTGGGTTTCAGGCCCTGCGTGAGGTGGCTTTTTCAGTGCTATTCAAGTACTACCTCAGTACTATCAATGAATTACCGCCTCTCTTCGTCCACCCGTTGATACTCGCCTTCAATCGTCGTGTGCCCGTCCGATGAGGCGGCGCCAGCGCCGGGGCCGGACCCGTCGCCCGCATCCGGCCCGCCGCCTGCTGCCTGCCCACCGAACAACCAGCGCGACAGCCGGCGGCGCAGCGGACCAAACAGCACCAGGATAGCGGCGGCGTCTGTGATAAGACCGGGGACCATGAGCAGCAGCGCCGCAAGGCCCACCGCCATGTCATCCACAAAAATCTGTGGCCCGAAGATGCGTCCGTCCTGGGCCTCTCGCAGACGAATGAACATGCCCCGGCCCTGGAAACGCAGCAGCATGATGCCGCCGACCAGCGTCAGAAAGACATACGCCAGGGCCGCAAGCGCACCGATCGATACGCCCAGCTGAATCAGTGTCAGCAGTTCAAGCCAGGGCAACAGGAGTATCAAAATCCTCATTCTGTCAGTATGGGGCTTGCAGCCGACTTTTCAAGCATACCGGCGACAGCTGTGCTTGCGGCTGCACGCCGCAGTGGGCATGCTTTGCCGCATGACTGATCACGCCAGTATCAACGAGCGCATCTGGCTCGCCGTTGCCGCCATTCCTGCCGGGCAGGTCAGCACCTATGGCGCGGTTGCCGCGGCTGCGGGCCTGCCCCGCGGCGCCCGTCGCGTGGGACGCGCCCTTGGTGCACTCCCCAGGGACAGCGGAATACCCTGGTACCGGGTGATCAATGCCCAGGGACGCATCGCGATTCCGCGGGGAAGCAAGGCGGCGAAGGAGCAGTGGGACAGGCTGCTGAGTGAAGGTGTGCTGCCCAGCGCCAGCGGCAAAATCGACCTGCGAAAATACGGGGTGTGAGGCGTTCCAGTGCGTGACATGACCTGCTCTGTCGAGCCCTGGCCACTGAAGCGACCCTTCAGCATCACGGGCTACACCTTTGAGCAGGTAACGCTGCTGCACGTCAGCGTGCGTGACGGCGAGCACGCGGGACAGGGTGAGGGCACTGGCATCTATTACCGGCAGGAAACCGGCGATTCCATGCTGCGCCAGGCCAATGCCGTTCGGGATTGCGTGATCAAGGGCGCAACACGAAAGGACCTGCTGCGGATGCTCCCCTGCGGCGGCGCGCGAAACGCCATCGATTGCGCGCTGTGGGATCTGGAATCAAAACAGGCAGGACGGCGGGTCTGGGACCTGCTCGACATGGACGCGCTGCCCGTCAGCACCGTCAACACGGTCAGCCTTGGCACCCCGACGCAGATGGCGGCGGTCGCCCGTGCACTGGACACGCGATGGATCAAGGTCAAGCTGGATGGCGAGACGCCCCTGGAGCGCATGCGCGCGGTGTGCGAGGCCCGCCCCGACGCGAAGATTGTGGTGGACGTCAATGAAGGCTGGACCTTTGCGCAGCTCCAGGATCTCGCTCCACGTTTCCGTGATCTCGGTGTTGCAATGATAGAACAGCCACTACCCAGGGGAGCGGATGCGATGCTTGAGGGCTATTCGGCCGCGCTGCCACTGTGCGCTGACGAATCCTGTCTGGATAGCTCGGATTTTGAACAGGCAGCGTCCCGCTACCGGGTAATCAACATCAAACTCGACAAGACCGGGGGCCTGACCGAGGCGCTTCGACTCGCGGAGATGGCCCGGGCGCGAGGCATAGAGTTAATGGTCGGCAATATGGTGGGCACCTCGCTGGGCATGGCGCCGGGGTTTATCATTGCCCAACTGTGTCGTTTCGTGGATCTTGACGGGGCGCTACTGCTGGCCCGGGATCGGGATGCCCCGCTCATCTACAGCGGCGGCATCATCCAGCCGCCCAGCGCCGCCCTGTGGGGTTGACGCCCTGGCCACCCAAGGAGGCCCCGTGCAACAGCTTGAACTGCGAACGCCCTACCTGATCTTTCTGGGCGATGAGGAACGCAGGACCTACGGCAAGACCGGCCAGGGCGTTGCCGACTGGCGCGGTGAACGCTGTGCCGGTCAGCTGCGCCTGACGCCGGATACACTGGATGTGGGCCTGCCCGATCTCAGCGTGGAAGACGCCATTGCGGCAGGTGTTGGCTCACTGCTGGTGGGCACTGCGCTGGTCGGGGGCAGCATGCCGAGCGCGTGGATCGACACCCTGTGCCGCGCGGCCCGGGGCGGCATCGACATTGTCGCCGGCCTGCACTCGCGGCTGGACCGCATCACGGCGCTGGTGGCCGCGGCCGAGGCGGGCGGCGTGCGCCTGATCGACGTGCGCACGCCACCTGCCGACCTGCCTGTCGGCAACGGCAAAAAACGCAGAGGCAAGCGCCTGCTGACCGTCGGCACCGACTGTGCCCTGGGCAAAAAGTACACGGCCCTGCAGATTGAGTGCAGCCTGCGCCAGCGCGCCATCGATGCGCAGTTTCGCGCCTCCGGGCAGACCGGCATCATGATCGCGGGCAGCGGCGTTGCCATCGACTGCGTGGTGGCGGACTTTATTTCCGGCGCCGCGGAGATTCTGTCGCCGGATAACGATGACAATCACTGGGACATCATCGAGGGTCAGGGCGGCATTTTTCATCCGGGTTATGCGGCGGTGAGCCATGGCCTGTTGATAGGCTCACAGCCCGACGCCTTCGTGGTCTGCCACGAAGCCAGACGGGAGGCACTGAGCGGCTGGCCGCACATGCCCGTGCCGACCATCGGTGAGGTCATCGAACGCACGATCGCCATCGGCCGGCTGACCAATGCCGAGATACGGTGCGTCGGCATCAGCGTGAACACGTCGATGCTGTGCGACGCCGAGCGCCACGATTACCTGCAGGGGCTGTCTGACCGCTACGGGCTGCCCGCCGTGGATCCGATGGTGGAGGGTGCGGGGGCGCTGTTGACCGGTTGGGAGCAACCGGGAGGCTGATACATAAAGGCGGGGCATGATCGCTCAGGCGGGCATGGGCAGGCGCCCGGCCAC
>JBHEPQ010000293.1:0-3518 GCA_046260215.1 Chromatocurvus sp. | reverse complement strand
ATTCAGCGTGCAGCGCCGCAGCCAGGTCTGGTCCTTTCCCACCTTCAGTGAGCGCAGCGCCCTGAAGGTGCCACAGCGGCAGGCGGCGCTGATTCGGGAAGTGGTGCTGATGGCGGACGCCAGGCCGGTTGTCTTCGCCCGCAGCGTATTTCCCTGCACTACCCTGAGCGGTGATCTGAGATGGCTGCGGCACCTGGAGAACCGTTCCCTGGGCAGCATCCTGTTTACCAGGCCCCGGCTACAGCGCAGCTCTTTCGAGCTGGCCCGGCTGCCCGGCGACACCCCACTGCTGCCGGAGGATCTGCAGCAGCAGCCGTCGGCGTGGGGCAGACGTTCCGTATTTCTGATCGACCAGCGGCCCTTGCTGGTTGCGGAAATCTTTTTGGAGTCATTCCGGCCCTGGTGCAGCAGCCGCTCAGTGCAGCGCAGCCGGCGCCGCTGGTCGGGGGCGCAGGCGCGCGGCGTCACTGCTACGCATCGACATAAGGATCCCGCACAGGCGCCACTCCACCAATAACAGTCAATTTGTGGATATACTCGGGGCAACTCAGCAGGGAACCGTCTGAATATGCCCGTTTTATCTTCTATGCACAGAATCTTTCTGACCGGTCTAGCGAATCTCGCTCTGTCGCTGGCACTGTCGCCGGCTCTGTCGCTGTACGCCGCGACCACCGCCGCGGACGATGAGGACGACCGCCCGGTCATCACGAAAAAGGATGACCTGCCGCGACACACCTACCAGCTCGACCTCCCGGTCACCGCACTCTATGCGGACGAGCACCGCGACGCGCTCCTCGCGCTGTCCGAGGCGCTCGCGGCTGACATCGGGGACGACCTGGCCGGCTTTGACATCCGCGATGACAATACGCGGCAGGAGTTCTACAGCATACTCGGCAGCGCGGCCGCCCTGCGCAGCGACTGGCCGGGCTACCTGAGCTACCTGGAGCAGCGCCGTGAGCTGGAGAGCAAGCGCGCCAATCGCCTGAGCATGGGCCTGGCCGGGGAAGCTATCGCGCGCGCGAGAATTGACCAGGATGCCGGCCCTGAAGCCATTGCGGCAAAACTGCGCGCGCGACTGGAGACGCTGCCGTTCCCGGAGATCGAAGCCAACCTGACAAGTCTCAAGGGCAGCACCGAGATTCTCTCCCGCGCGCTCGTGCTCGGCAGTCTGGAGTCACGCTACCAGCCGGCGGTTGACCGCAACGACGGTCAAATCAGCCAGGACGTGGCCGCGTCGCTGGTCGGTGCCTGGTTCACGCTGGACCAGTTTATACCCGCCGCCCCCGCCATCAATCGCGTGCTCGCCGAGACCATCGCGGCAAACAGCGTGGAAAAGGACGACATCTGGGAAGCGCGCAAGTTTGCGCTGGACGAGGGCGCTGATGCCGTACCCGTGACCATCGCCGTCTGGGACAGCGGCATCGACACCGCGCTGTTCGCCGCCAGCGGCCAGCTCTGGCAGAACCGGGAAGAAGTGCCGGCCAACGACCAGGACGATGACGGCAACGGCTACGTCGATGACATCCACGGCATTGCCTATGATCTCGACGCCACGCGGGTTCCCGGGCTGCTCTACCCGGTCGGCAATGTAGGCGACGAAGAGCAGATGCAGCGCCAGATGAAGGGGCTCGGCGACATCCAGTACAACGTCGACAGCCCGGCGGCCGCCGCCGTGCGCGAACGTCTGGCGTCCCTGCCCCAGGCCGAGGTGAAGGATTTCCTTGAATCCCTGGGCGCCTACGGCAACTTCGCCCACGGCAGCCATGTTGCCGGTATCGCGCTGGAGGATAACCCCTTCGCGCGGCTACTGGCGGCGCGGATGACCTACAGCTACACGATGATTCCGCGCAAGCCGACCATCGAACAGGCGCATCGCGATGCGGCCATGATGCGAGATACCATCGACTACTTCCAGGCCAACGGCGTGCGCGCGGTGAACATGAGCTGGGGCGGCTCCCTGCGCAGTATCGAATCGGCCCTCGAGGCGCACAGCGTGGGCGATACACCAGAGGAGCGCAAGGCGCTGGCACGGGAAATCTACACGATTTCCGATACGGCCCTGCGCGAGGCCATCCGCGACGCCGGTGATATCCTGTTCATCATCAGCGCCGGCAACGCGGACAACGACATCCGCTTTGACGAGTACTATCCGGGCTCCTATGACTACCCGAATGTACTCACCGTCGGCGCCGTTGACAGCGCCGGGGACGAGACTAGCTTCACCAGTCTTGGCAAGGTCGATGTCTACGCCAACGGCTACGAGGTGGAAAGCTATGTCCCCGGTGGCAACCGCATCCCCTTCAGCGGCACCTCCATGTCATCGCCGCAGGTGACCAATCTCGCCGCCAAGCTGCTCGCCCTGGCGCCGGACCTGAGTCTGTCAGAGCTGCGCGAGCTGATCGTCTCGGGCGCCGAAGAAAAGGACCTCGGCGAGCGCCGCATTCTGCTGATGGACCCCCGGGCCTCACGACAGCTGCTGGAGGCATCGCGATGAACCCGAACGCGGCGCCATCGATGCGCGCGGGTCATGTCACCGACAGATGTTTTGCCGGCGCACCCACTTTGCCAGCGCATAAACAAGGAACGGGCCGATGATCGTAGGCACACCAAAAGAGATCAAGAACCACGAATACCGCGTTGGCCTGACGCCCGAAAGCGTCTGCGAACTGGTGTCCCACGACCACGAGGTACTGGTACAGGCAGGTGCGGGCCTGGGCATCGATGCCACCGATGCTGCCTACCGCGATGCCGGGGCGACCGTGGTGGACAGTGCCGAGGATATCTTTGCGCGCTGCGATATGGTGGTCAAGGTCAAGGAACCGCAGGCCGACGAGCGCAGGATGCTGCGCCAGGGGCAGATTCTGTACACCTACCTGCATCTGGCCCCGGACCCGGAGCAGACACGTGACCTGATCGCCTCCGGCGCCGTCTGCATCGCCTACGAAACCGTGACCGACGACGACGGCGGCCTGCCGCTGCTCAAGCCCATGAGCCAGGTCGCCGGCCGCATGTCCGCCCAGGCCGGTGCCAACGCGCTGGAGAAGGCCCGCGGCGGTCGCGGTGTCCTGCTCGGCGGCGTGCCGGGCGTCGCCCCGGGCAAGGTGGCCATCATCGGCGGCGGCGTGGTCGGCTTCAACGCCGCGCAGATGGCCGTCGGCCTGGGCGCCGACGTGACCATCCTCGACCGCTCACCCACGGTGCTGGAGCGCCTCGGGATTTACTTCGAGGCCCGCGCCAAGACGCGCTTCTCCAATACCACCAACCTTGCACAATGCGTGGCGGATGCCGACCTGGTCATCGGTGCCGTGCTCGTGCCCGGTGCGGCAGCGCCAAAGCTGGTCACCCGCGACATGCTGAAAACAATGCGCCGCGGTGCCGTGATGGTGGATGTCGCCATCGACCAGGGTGGCTGCTTCGAGAGCTCCCACGCCACCACTCACGATGATCCCACCTACGTAATAGAAGGCATCGTGCACTACTGCGTTGCCAACATGCCCGGCGCCGTTGCCCGCACCTCC
>JBHEPQ010000086.1:0-6015 GCA_046260215.1 Chromatocurvus sp. | reverse complement strand
GTCGACGCGGCTGCCGCCGTCTTCTGCCACGATGCGAATCACCACGTCATCCTTGAAGCCGAACCAGGTGGTGGTCGCCGTGGCCTCAATGCGGCCCTCATCAGGCGCCGCCGCCACGATCTCCCAACCCTGCTGGCGCGCTGTGTCCAGCGCCTGATCAAATACTTCTCCGGCAGACTGATCGACCCGCAGCGGCTGAATATCCGGATAGCCCTCGCGCTGAAGCCGGGCCACTTCCTCGCCGGCATACCCGGGTGGGTTGGGGGCATCCGCCCGCAGCGGCAGAACGGCCACGAAGGCCGGTGGGTTCTGCATGTCGGTGGTGACATCGTGGATAAAGGGCAGGGAACGCGCGGTCTGCAGGCCATTCCAGGGTATCCAGGCGACCACAGCACCTAACAGCAGGGCGACCGACAGAAGGATGCCACTACCCTGCCGGGTGCGCGGCAGCGCAAGCATGAGGATGGCGAGACCCGCAGCCGTGAGACCGACGAAGAAGGCGATGCGCATCAGCAGGAAGCCACCACTGTATTCCCAGAGTCCCAGGCGCGTGCCCGGCCCGGCGCTCAACAGCAGCAGCGCTGCGATGACGGCAACAATCAACGGCAGTTTGGGGAGTTTGTTCATAGGTGACAGCTTCCTGAGGTCATTTCGCCAGCATACCCGGTTTATGGCGATAATGCTGGAGTGTTGTGCGTGTAATGCAGGCTTCATAAATAGCGTTTGCCGCGGCCATGTTTGGTGGCGTCGCGCGAAAGCGGTCAGTAACCCCGACGAGCAGCGCAATCGGATTCAGGCTCACCCTCGGGATGGCTTCGCCTGAACAGATTGCGCAGTACGGGTAAGTGCACAGACACTCCTGACACCCACAGTTTATCTCCCAGGCAACACGCGTCTACGCAGGGCGGCGAAGGCCAGCAGTATGGCCAGCATGCCAAGCAGGGTGGCGTCCAGGGTGGGGATCGGTTCTGTCGGTTCATCGGCATCGGCATCGGCATCGGAATCCGCATCCGGGTCGGCATCCGCGTCTGCGTCCGGATCCGGGTCATCGGGGCCAGGGCCCAGGTTTATCGGGATGCCGGGTCCACTCGGGTCGCGGATCATTCCGACCGCTGGATTGGCGTCGAATGGTCCATTGTCAGCAATCGTGAAGCGCGCTGCATTGCCGGTGATGGTGACACCGGGCAGTTCCTGCCAGGCGTCATTGATGAACTTGAGGTACGTGGCGGCAGAGATATCCTCACCGAAGGTGGCATCCACGGTTACGTCGCCGCCGCTGCAGCCGGTTGCCGAGAAATCCACTGCGCCGAAGGGCAGTTCAAAGCCGCCCGGGAGGCCGGGCGGGGCCACAATGACGGCCGCTGAATCCAGCGAACAGCCGGCGCTCGCGCCGTCATCCTGCCTGACGAGGATGATAATTTCCTTACTCCTGCCCGAGAGGCGTTCCCCAGCTATCGGGGAACGCCTGCTTTAGAAAATATGCCTGCGCGGCAGCGCCACCCCAGAATTGCAAGGAGAATTGCCAGTGCGGTCAGAAGGTAAATGCCCATGGTGGGAATGGGTTCAGCCTGTTCGGAGGGCTCGTTCGTGCCTGGTGAGCTGCCTCCCGGGCCTCCTGTATCTGGAGCACCCGAGGCTGCGAGGTAATCAAACCCCGATTCTGACGACAGACTCAGGCTGTCGTTGCTCAGCGCGACGGAGGTCAGCGTTGCCGTCGAGCCGAAATTGGAAAAGCCGCGTCGCTGCGCGGCAGCTGGAAACCTTGAAAAGTCTATCAGCGCATTCGCATTGGTCTCGTAATCCACCACGTCGCCGCTCTGCACCGGCACCGTGATGGATATCTCCTCGGAGATTATCTCGAAAGCGGTATTGCCTTCTGCTGACGTCGAGTGGTCTCTGTCGACGTTCTCCCGATCGCGAGCACCGCCCCGTACGTCGAGTTCTGCAAAAAATGAAATATTGTATGAAGCGCTCCGGATGGGATTCCTTACATCGGTGCCCACAGCCGGCTGCACCGTGACATCGACCCGGCCTGACACGCTGAAAATGAAAGTCAACTGACCCTCACCCGTACCGCCAACGGTCAATACGTCTCCTGCGCCCGCGGTTGAGTCCACCGTTCCGCCCAGACCAAAGTCGTCCGCGTCGCGGAAGCCGGCGAAAAACGCGGCAACCGCCAGACGGTCAAATTGCGCGTCGGCTACCCCCGACGCAACCCACTCGCCGATAAGGAAGTCGACTTCCGCGTTGATAATGTCGCCACCCAATTCCATTGGCAGAGCGTCGGCATCAAAAGAGAGTTCTTCCCGCAGTATCGTCGAGGGAACTTCAGTCTCCCTGAGTAACGCCCGTGCGTCCGGGTCTTCCACATCATTGAGTCTTAAATCGTTCTCGATATCGTCCTCCTCGGGTGTGAAGAGGTTGATGCTGGCGCTCAGTCCAGCGGCATCGGCGACGGTACTCCAGATGCACGTCGCCAGGATGCAGGCCAGGAACCCGGCCAGATTGACGCGTGAGCAAGGGCGGCGCGACGCATAGTCTCTTCCGGTAGTCATCGTTTATCTCCTCGACATCGCACGTCGACGACGCAAGCCGGCGATGGCCAGCAGCATGGCCAGCACGCCAAGCAGCGTGGCGCCCAGGGTGGGGATAGGTTCTGCCGGTGCATCGGTGTCCGGATCGGCATCTGGGTCCGGATCAGTGTCGCCGGGGCCAGTGCCCGCACCCGTTGGGACTCCCGGTCCACTCGGGTCGCGGATAATCCCGGCAGTCGGATCGGCGTCAAACGGCCCGTTGTCCGCAATCGTGAATCTTGCAGTGTTGCCGGTAATGGCGACGCCGGGCAGCTCCTGCCATGCGTTATTGATGAACTTGAAGTAAGTGGCGTCAGAAATATCCTCGCCAAAGGTGACTTCGACGGTCACGTTATCGCCGCTACAGCCGGTAGCCGAGAAATCCACCGCGCCAAATGGGAGTTCAAAGCCGCTGGGGATGCCGGGCGGGGCGGCAATGACGGCTGCGGCGTCCAGGGAGCAGCCGGCGCTCGCGCCGTTATCGGTCACCAGGTCTACCGTTGCGCTACCGCCGGGGCCAGTGGCCAGGAGGCTGATCGTGCGGGCGACGCAACTTATTGCCACATCATCCACGTCGGCGCCGCTGATGGTGCCGGTTCCATTTTCTAAGGTGCAGACCTGGTCGTTTGGCGGGGCGAGGGTGACTTCAAAGTCCTCGCTGTCTGCGAGGATGGCGGCAAAATTGAAGGCCCCGTCAGTGAGTCCCGTTTGCTCGACACCTGGCTGGCCGACTTCCTGCACAGTTACGTTGACGGTATTGCCTGCTGTGAGACCTGAGATGGTGCCACCGATGTCAAATAGCGCTGGCTCTCCTCCGCCTCCGCCTCCACCTCCACCTCCATCGCTGCGAGTAGCGATTAAGGGAGAATCTGCAGCTTCTGTTCCTAAAGTGCTGAGCAGCCCGACAAGTGAACCATTGGCACAGACTGCTTGCGCAAAAGACGCCTTGATGAAGCCTACAGGCGTGCATCCGGTGCCGTTACCCTCTGTGTTCCAGATCTGCCCGTCCGGCGAAGACTGGTTGGCATTCACCTCGCCGGAGAATGATTCGGAGGTTGTGTCGAAGTTGAAATTGAATTCCGCCTCGGCATCCGGGTTTTCAAAGCCGTCATCGAATAGACTCCAGGTCCCCTGCGAATTGCCGTTCTGAAAAACTTCAATAATCAGCGAGTCGATGTCATCACCCGTGATCGGGCCTGTACCCAGAAGGCTATCGCTGAAGCTGAAGGATCCCGTCATCGTGTAGCCGTCGGTGCCGCTCCAGTTGATATCGTACTCGGCCGCACTTAAAGAAAGCGACGTGAGGCACAGCAGCGCTGCCCAAAGCCACGGCCGTTTCAATTCCGGTGCGACCCAGAATTTCTTTTTTCTCCGATTTGCCATCCCCAGCCCCTCTTCGATCGATGTTTAACCTGTTTGAGACTGCCATCACTTTCCTGGACCGCGTTGTAAAAAACGGACATTACTAAAGAGGTCGCGCCATCATCCGGGCAACAAGTTTGGCTTAGGTAGAGAGCTGTCGCGGAAACGACCAGTAAATCCGGTCAGTCGGGCGAGGGTCCATCCGGCCGCGACACGCTCCCGAGATAAGTGCGCAGGAACTGCGATTCATCGCGGAGAAAGGCGCCAGGGTCCATGGCAACGAAGGTCTGGAAGTCTCGAATAAAGTGCGACTGATCGTAGAAGCCGTGGTCCATTGCGAGGCTGCGCAGCTGATCGCCATCGTTTGCCAGCATGGCGGCGATGATGCTGTTGACCTGGCAGATCTTGGCGAAGTATTTCGCCGGCACGCCGACAACCTGCTCGAAATAACGCCGGAGCTGGCGGGGAGTCATTTCGTGCTGCTCGAATAGAGCTCCCACGCTGACGACCCCATTATGCCGCATGATCTCATGCACCAGACTGTCGACAACCGGTGCCGATACGGCCTGTTGCGATTGCCGGCGTATGGCGGTCTCGAAGGCCGCAATAATCCCGCGAATTCCGCGCTGTTCGTCAATGGATTCCGCGAGGTGGGCGGTGAACGATGGATGCAGCGCCGCCATGTCGGCAATACCGTCGGTCAGCAGGTTGGCGGGGCGCTGGAACAGCTTGTAGTAGCCGGTTGGGGTGAGCTCCACGCCAACAAGCTCGAAGCGGTCTGTGCTGCGCAGCACCGGGCGCTCCTCCCGCAATTGGCCACCGATAAAAAACCGCGGCTGCTCGGCGTACACACGATCACTGAAGTGCACCACCAGGGGCGAGCCCGGCACGTAGCTTAGAAACACGCCGCCCCTCGGCGGAATCCTCAGCTCGCAGCGCTCGCCGTCTATCCCCGCGCCGTGCATGATTCGGTGCACGAAAGGCGACAGATCGCTCGCCGCAGGGTGCTGGGTGACGTGGGGTGTTGCGAATGCCATGCAGTGAAAATAGCACACGCTGTGAGCTTTGCTGCCGGTCAGCAGCGAATTGGTGCTGGAACACTCAAGGCAATGCCACCTGCACCTGCCGCAGCAGGCCCGCCTTCAAGGCGCGCGGTGTGTCCTCGTGAAAGATCTTTGCCAGGTCCGCGCGGGTGAAAACATGGCGCCCCTGTCTGTCCCAGAGATTCAGTCTCTTGATGGCTGTTGTGCTGTCCATGAAATCAGTATACGTGAAGGCCGCTTATTGGCGGCTTTTATGTGAATTTAGGCGGTTGTTTGAAGCATTACGAGAGATGATTATTTACGTTTATCTCCCGATGATGTGTTGGTGATAATGCACTGGACTTCATTCACGCCAAAGCGCAAATAGCCTGCATGGGCCGACTAACGATTACCCTTGATGACGATCTGTACCGCGCCCTCAAGGAGACTGCGGCGCGTCAGGGGCGCTCCATAGCCTCAATCATTGACGAAAGGCTGCGCCTATGTGGGATTGAGACCACTGAGAGCGCACGGGCACTGGTTGCGCGGGCCCGTCAGCACGCGCGGCTGAGTGATGATGAGGCAATAGCGGTGGCCGTTGATGAGACCCGCGCCGCGCGCAGGCGATGAAGCCTCCTGTTGTCGTTGATATCAATGTAGTAGTGGCGGGGCTTATTTCGGAAGCACAAGAGAGCCCGGCGGTGACTATTCTGGATGCGATGTCGTCGGGGAGATTGCTCTATCTACTATAGACCGGAACGATGACCACCTGTGGGCACTGCTGGATGATTTTCCGGGTAGCGTGCTCATCACCGGCGATCGCCTGCTGCAGGAGAATCCGCCCAAAGGCAGTGCCGTCGTATCGCCTGCAGACTGGATTTTGACTTCATGGGTTCGACTTCATGGGTTCGACTTCATGGATTTTGACTTCATAAGAGAGGCGAGGCAATCTATACCAATATGTAATACAGGAAGGCGGATATGCCAAGAAACACCAGCGTCACCATCGGAACCCACTTCGAATCCTTCATCGCGGAGCAGGTCAATGAGGGTCGCTA
>JBHEPQ010000241.1:0-7879 GCA_046260215.1 Chromatocurvus sp. | reverse complement strand
GATAGATTCCGGCAACAGCATAGCGTCCAGCGTATCGGTGCCGCCTTTGCCGTCCAGATCGTCAGCCGATGACAGCGCGTTGGTCACACCACCGGGAAACTGTGTAATACCGGCGTCGTAGAGGTCATCGTTCTCGGTGCCTTCAAAGTCAGAACCCTCATCGGTGTTTGCAGTGAGCCTGAAAGTTTGACCGTCAAGGTCAACACCGCTGAAAAACGCATCTGTTTCAGCCTTTGCAAGGACAACGGTTGCCGGATCCTCGGTGACGCCGTCAAGCACGCCGCGCGAGCTGTCATAGGCATCCTGGTCCAGAATGTTCAGCTGACCATCCACGACTTCGGAGAGGGGGTTGGTCTTCGTTCCAACGTTGTTGTCCAGAGCGCCAGCTGTCCAGTCGAGGCCGACGTCGATCTTGTTTTCAAGCAGCGTTTTGTCAGCGCCCTGAGCACCGCTGATGATGTCCACGATGATCTGGCCGATATCCGCGCCGCCAACCAACTGTTCTACGTAGTAGTTGTTTACGCCACCCAACGGCTCGCGGCCCAGCAGGTTGTTGAAGATGTCGGTGACCAGGTCCAGATAACCCTGCTCGTCGGCCAGATTCGGAGCGTCGAGCAGCGGATACAGTTCGGCTGTTTCGGGCTGGTCGCCGAACGAGGTTGCAATTTCAGTAATCGTCATGTTGCCGCTGGTCAGCTCGCCGACCCAGTAGTTCAGGCCCGACGGCGCAGCCGCGCGGTCAAAATACCCGACATACAGGGAAGTGATTTGCTCTTGCGGGGGTAATGTGGACAGATTTAGCGCCATGGATTTTTTCCTTCAGTTTTTCGGGCTTGAAAGCCCAGTTGCAACAAGCGATTACTCAACAATCCATCCCGTTGGACGGATTTTTGTGTCCGGCTTGGATTGTGGTACACGGTTTTGTGTAGCCAGACAAGACCATTTGTACAGCAATTACTATACCCCCCAAGCGGATTCCGTTAGCACTTGAAGTTGTTGAGAAATTCCTGTGTCACGCAAGACACACCCAAGCCTCGATCGGTTTGAACAACCACCGTTCTGGCAGACCACTCATACTGAGCGCAGACCCACATCAGGCGTTGGCCACGAGGCGTTGGCCGCGCACACCTTTTGCCTGAGTAGCTATCTGCATTTACACCCTATCCGGGATTAACCCTCTTGTCAGATGTCCGCCTGGCCGGAGCGCTGAACAGCGAAACGATAGAGGGCAGCATCTACCTGGTGAAAATCCATGAAGGGCGTGCGGAAATGCTCATGGGCCTCGATGGCCCCGGAGATCGGCCCGGTGTTTTCCGTAAACAGCTCGAGCGGACGTCCGATCCTCTTTGACAGCCTCTCCAGGTCTTCGGAAAACCGTTCCACGACACCGATGAAATCGATCTTGCGCCAAGGCAATCCCCTCAGGAACAACGATTGGTAGTCGCGCAAGGCCGGATGAAAAAGGAAGTCCTCAAGGCTCCATCCCTCCAGCAAAACCGTTCGAACCAGTGGGTCTGGCACGATTTGAGGATCAAATGTCTGCCAATAGAAGTAATTGGATATCGCGCGATCAAAGGGGTCTCGGACCCAGGTGATGTAAAATGGTCTGCGCCACGTCAGGAGCGGATGGTATTTGCGCGCCGGAAAATGCCCATGCACCAGCTCACAGGTTTTCGGCAAGGCCTTGAGATCGCGACGGTATCTTCGCACGAGGTCGAACCAGTCTGGAGACAGCCAGGCACGATGCGTCTCGACCGCGCTCACACCCTGCGCAGCAACGTCCGCATGGTCCCGCGCGTGGCGATAATCCAGAAAGAGTTCATCTCGATCGAAGGCTTGCTCCAGGGCCTTGGCAAAGCTGGTGCCTGCTGTTTTCGGGATATGAACAGACACATAAAGCATCGTGTAACTCCGGAGCGGTTCATGCGGATGCGCGCGATGATGGCGGGGCTAAAGGGGCAGAATTGCACAGGTGTTTCCATGCGGCCCCAGCTCGACATGTTTGGTAAAGCGTTGATGGGTCAGATCGAACAGGGCCAACATGGAGCCACTTTCCATTCGGGCGGCACGGTCTTCGCTGTTAAAGCCATAGCCGACAAGCAACATGTTGTTCCAATGTCCCAACCCCCGGAGAAACGGATCGCCCGCCTGGCTTGTTAATGCAAAGCGTTTCCGGACCCCGCTTTCAGGATCGATCCTGACGAGCGCGGAGCCGCCACTGTCCAGACTCCAGATCGCCTCCCCTACGGCCAAGATATCATGGCAGAAGGCACCAATCCCTTCGTAACAGGCTATACGCCTTGCCCCTCCCCGCCGCGCATCAGGCAACGACAGACGCAACGCAAAGCTGGGCTGGTCCCAGTTATGGGCCAGGACAAGCAAGCTCTCTTCGTCCAGGCTGACCGAATTGAAATGGTAAGTGTCCCCATGCTCGGCGTCGGGTCTTTTAAGATGCAAAGGAACCGCCTCTGCGAGGTCCACTCCCTGCATGGTTTTGCTCCAGATGGACCGCCTCAGAAGGAAGGGATGTCGCCCAGACGTGACAAACAGATTGTGCTGATCATAGGCAATCTGGTGCAGGTCGTGGAACGCTGGACAACCATACCAAACAGGGGTGCGCACCATCCCTCCCCGTGGAGTTTCAACGTAGGCTCGAATAGTGTTTTCCGGCACACCCGGCGTCAATGGGCGCTTGTTGATGTCAAGGTTTCGCTCCGCCACGAAGATGCCCGGGCCTGCTTGGGCGAGCCCAAAATAAATGCCCTGCCCTTCTCGCAGAATTCGGCTCTCCTTGAGATCCCCCGCCGACGTGAGCGTGATCTTCAACACCCGCTTGAATGTGGAGATGAGAAAACTGCGCATGACCAAGTAACAAGGACCTTTTGCGTGGAGCCCGTCCAAGTGGCGCAACACGTGATCTTTTGCGCCAGGCTCCGTTTGTGATGGTGCTGTGTTGTGAATGAATGCGGCTTCAAGCGCGACGGGACAAGTCTCAATATGATCGAAGAAGCCCGGGCACTTTACAAGGCTGAAAAAGGTCTTTGAGTAGCACCGGACACAAATGGGTCAGATGGTTCCGTTCATGAGAGGCCGTTGCGCAAGCCATTCTGCTGATCATCCCAAAGCGCCGTCATCATGCCCTTGAGACGCGGGCCAAGGACTGCATAAGAGCGCTCGGAGAAATGCGCGCGGGACCTGTCCAGCATCTCCTGCAGACCAGGATCCGGATCCGTTCCGTCTTCTCCTTGTATTCTATCGATAATGGTGGCGATCCCCTGCGCCATGTCCGCCGGTGTAGTCCCGGGCAGCTCCAGGCAATACGGTGCCACGTCCGAGAAGATATCCAACGGGGTGACAGCCACCGGACGGCCTGAGATCAGGCCATAGCGCACCGCGCCACTGGCCGACTCCACGCTGTGTTGGTACCCGAAGACGATCAAGTCGCACCCGGAAAGCATCTCGAGCACGGTTTCATCGGGAAGAAACCGCGTCTCCACCTCAATCACATCGCTCAGTCCGGCATGCGTGATCTGGCTTTTGACCTCTTCGATCAGGTCTCGCGAGTCCCCGACCGGGTATTCCGCATTGATCAGCCGCAGGCGCACATTGCGGCCTGCGGCCTGCAGGATTGACACGGCCTCCACCAGTTCAGGCAGTCCTTTATTGGGAAGAAAGAACCCGTAACTCCCGATCGTGAACGGCTCTGTTTCAGGTCGCTTGCGAAGGGCAGGGGGGGTGCTCATCGACAACACGCCGTGCGGGAAGAGCGCGACATTTTCGACAAGGCCAAGCGCCTTCATCCGGTTTGCGTCGCTCACCTTGTGCACCAGAATTCGGTCGCATCGCGCTAGTGCCTCTCGGATCGAGGCAAGCTGGGTTTTGGATGGATGCGGGCTGTCATCCGTCGCATGCAACGTCATGAGCACCTGCCGACCGTCCTCTTTTAACGTCTCGATCAGCGTCGCGAGATGGGCGAAGTTGAAGAACCCGTAGTTGAACTGGATCAAGACCGTCTGCAGATCTTCTGCCTGGATCGCCGAGAGCAGGTCTGCAAAGTCGTCATCCCGTCCCTCCGTCCAGCACCGGGTGACGGGTTCATCCAGAGACGTGTCTGGCATGACCGGCTCATTGGTGTGGGCCGCCAAGACGTGCACTGGCAGGCCTAGATAGCGGATCAGATGCTCGGAATAGGTCGCGATCCCACAGCGCGCATTGTAGGTTGTCACCCATCCAGCCCGCGGTGGCACTGGTTGGGGACGCAGTGCAGCGTGGCGCAGAGCCGCGACACTGCGGTCTGCTACCTTGTCCCAGCTAAACCTCTCAAGCAGAGCTTCCCGCGTCTGTGTGCGCTCTGTGTCTGTCGGGGCAGGGGTCTTGGCCGCTTGCCGCATCAGGTCGGTCATATGATCGAGATCGGGGTCAGCCCACATGCTCAGGCCCGTCTCCAAATGGCTCCCGGTCTGCTCGAAGCGATAATCAATTGTCTGCACCAGCGGCAGATCGGCAAAATCCATCTGGCCGCTCCAGCCCGTGGTGAGCACCGGCTTGCCCATCAGGAGTGCTTCCGCCACGGGCAGTCCAAATCCCTCCGCCCGCGACGGAAAAACCGCAACGTCACAAGCCCCGTAAAGCGTGCGCATCTGCCCGCCACTGAGATCGCCATCAATCAGGTGGATCGGCGCCAGGTCGGGATGAGCCAGGCGCAGCGCTGTGATCTGATCGGCAATGTCGTTGTGGGGGTTTGGGAAGCTTTTTATCAGCAATGCCACGTCATCCCGGCTTGTGAACGCCCGCGCCCAGGCAGCCAACAGCGCATCGGCGCCCTTGCGGGGAAAACAGGACGAGACGTGGAGAAACAGCCGCCCCGCTTCGGGTAGCTCGGAGACCGGTTCCGGTGAGATCTGCTCAAAATGATCGATCCCGTTGCCAACCGTGTAGGCAGGAACAAAAACGCCATTGTCGATCATGATCTTGCGGACGTGGTCGGAGGTCACTGTCAGGTAGCGCAACACATCGTTGAAGCTCTTCACGTAAGCCCGAGGGAAGCCCGTCTCCTCCCAGGCGTAGGAATGCAGCCCCGGCAGAGTATCTCGCATATCGTCCACACGCGGCGGGTACATGTTTCGACTGGTCGTATCCGGCGGATTGCTAGCGGCTGCCAGCATTGCGCTCAAATCCGGATTGGCCGCCATGAATTCCGGATCCGGCTCGAAAGGGCCAGGCCCTTCCGACGATTTGAGCATCACCTGCACCCCCTGCCGCTGCAGGGCGCGCGCCAGTTCACGATTGACGAGCGCCAGGCTGTATGTGCTGTCAAACGGTCCCTCGATGCACCAACGCACTGTGTCGGGCAGCGCCATCGGAACCCATGGCCGGGCCCGGCCGATCTGAGGATGAAGGCGCAATACTCCACTGCGCGCTTTGGCACTCTTTACACGGCGACGCTCACGACGCGTCTTAAGCCAGCGCTTGATCTTCTCATAAGGTTTCCGGAGCTTCTTGGATCGGTACACGAGCCGCGTCTTCTTGATCTTCTTGAGCTCTGTCATCTCGCCTCGCAGGATGTCAATCTCAGCAGCCAGCGCGCTGAGTTCAGTGTCTCGCAGGATGTCAATCTCAGCAGCCAGCGCGCTGAGTTCAGTGTCTCGCAGGATGTCAATCTCAGCAGCCAGCGCGCTGAGTGAAGTGTCATGGGCTTCGGCCAGGTTGCGAGTTGACGGACCCGTTGACGCGCCAAACGCCGTATGCGTCGCCCACATCAAATCGTCTGGTCCGGCTTTCTGCGCCACCAGCGCATAGTCGGGGCTCGCCCGGAACAGCACATCTGTCAGACCAGGTGCTTTCGGATCTCGCAGCGGTTCAGCGTTCAGGCGCAACAGCTTGATTTTTGCGTAGCCTGCATGTTCCGCAAGGAATTTCAGAACGTTGGGCGGGATCGGAGCGACATGGGTGCTGTCATTGTGGAAGGTCACGGTCCCGACTTCGACATTCTCGGGATTGGGCGTCTCCAGGATCAGAAGTCCCCCCGGAGCCAAGACACGAAGTCCATCACGAACAATGCTCCGCACCACATCGAAGGGCAGATGCTCGATCAGGTGAAAGGCCGACAAGATCCCGAGGCTTTCATCCTCGGTCGCGGCAAGTGCCTCGAGAGCCTCACGTCGTTCTGCCGGAAGACCAGCTGCAGCGCAATCTCCCAACATGCCGTCATCGAGATCCACGCCGTAAGGGTCAAAGCCGAAACCCTTGAGAGTTTCCAGCCACTCTCCACGTCCGCAGCCCAGATCCAACGCCGCCTTTGGTATTCCCCTTTGCGACAGAGGTGAGACAAAGGGACCATACTCCTGCAAACGACCAAGAATCGTGGCTCGGCTTCCTCGAAAGGCCGCTTCAAAAGCATGGTAGAATGTGGTCTCTGTCATAAGTTGCCCCTTTAATCCATGGGATAGGGTTCCACAATGCAGCAAAGCTTGCCGGCAACCGGCTTGCCAAGGCAAGGGCAGGGCGGGCATTAGGTTCCCTGTACGATTCCAGAGGGGGCTGACGTGAACCACATATTTTTCGACGTAACGAATTTACGGCTATACCTGGAAAGCCGCCGCCGCCTTTCCGGCATCCAGCGGGTCACTGTGATGCTGATTGAATACACGTCTCGCCAGATTGGCGGCCACAAGGTGTTCCTGTCATTTCATGATGCGACGACCGATACGTACAATGTGGTGTCCTACAAAGCGATCGAGGCGATCGGCGGTGTGCTGTCGATCGACGCGTTGGATGCGGGGCTCTATCGCAAGAAATCCATCCCTGTGCGACCTACCCTGAAGCGCTACAGACGCAAACCAGTCAAGCGGGCCGTATATACGACGATCCGCAACATCAACGCGGCATTGGGCAATCACAGACATTTCGAAAGACGCGATTCGACACTTGAGGCGTGGCGGGCGTCAGCGAAGACACCTAAAGTTGTCACGACGTCTGCACATTCGACAGAGGCCTTTCAGGACTTCTTTGCAGTGGCGCAACCGGGTGATCATCTCATCCTGGCGGACGCGTCTTGGTCAGTCCCCATCGCCCCACTGAAAAAAGCTCAATCGCTGGGCATTTCATGCAATTTCCTGATCCACGATCTCATTCAGATCAAGGCACCTGAGATGATCGGTGGTACCCGACAGTCACAGATTTTCCATGACTGGTTGTTGGAAACTACCCGCTTTGTGGACAGCTACCTTGCCAACTCCGAAGCCACAGCCCGGGATCTTAGAGAGTTCCTCAACACCTATGGAACGGACCAACGGATCGATGTGGTGCCGCTCGCCAGAGCCGGGCTTCCCGTTCTGCCAGAGGCGGAGCCAAAGCGTCCCTCCGCAAGACCCGTAAACGCTGAGATATATCCGCGCCTGGCTCAAACCGCCCATATCAGCGACGAAATCCGATGCCTCCTGAAACGGCCCTATGTTCTCTGCGTCGGAACGATGGAGGCCCGCAAAAACGTATGGGGCCTGGCGCAAGCATGGGATCGCCTGCGGCATCAGGATGATATCGAACTGCCCAAGCTTGTCTTTGCCGGCAACCCAGGTTGGCTCAATGACGACTTCGACAGCCTGATGGCTAAGACTGGAAATCTCTATGGGTGGGTTAAACAGGTCCTCAGTCCCTCAGACCAGGAACTGGACTTTCTCTATCGAAACTGCCTGTTCACGGCGATGCCAAGCTTTCTGGAAGGGTGGGGACTGCCGGTGGGGGAAAGCCTGAGTTACGGCAAAACGGCCGTGGTGTCTGAGGCAAGCTCACTACCTGAAGTCGGGGGAGAGCTGGTGCTGTATTTTGATCCGCATTCGATCAGTTCAATGACAGCGACAATCTACAGGATGCTTTCCGA
>JBHEPQ010000238.1:0-38615 GCA_046260215.1 Chromatocurvus sp. | reverse complement strand
GTATTGGCGAGCTCGGGCCGGCGATAGAAGCCCATCCCGACTTTCCGCAGCGCTGCAACGCCGGATTCATGCAGGTCCTGGGGCGCGACGAGATCCGTCTTCGCGTCTATGAGCGCAGCGCCGGTGAAACTCTAGCCTGTGGCTCCGGTGCCTGCGCCGCCGTGGTACATGGCAGGCTGCGCGGATGGCTGGATGAGCAGGTGACAGTCCACCTGCCTGGGGGTAAGCTCTGCGTCGCGTGGCCGGGCGAGGGTCACCCGGTACGCATGACCGGCCCCACGGCCGTTGTGTTCGAGGGCAGCATTCAATTGTGATCATCGCGAGCTGACAGGGGAAACCGGGGCATGGCGGCAGAACAACCGACACACGCGGACAGCAGCGAGCTCAACGACGGTCAGGTGCGGGATTTCCTGGAAAGGCACCTGGACTTTTTCCAGCGTAATCCCGACATGTTGCGCAAATTGCAGGTTCCTCATGCCAGCGGGGACGCCGTTTCGCTGGTGGAGCGACAGGTCAGCGTACTGCGGGAACGTAACGTTGATCTTCGACATCGCCTGCGCGACCTCACGGACGCTGCCCGTGACAACGAACAGCTCTACGTGAGCACGCGCAAGCTGGTACTGGAATTGCTTGAGGCGCGGACTCTTCAGGCCCTGTTCGACACCTTCGCCCTGTGCATGCACAGGGAGTTCAAGACAGACCAGGCCAGCGTTATCGTATTCGATGACAAGGCCCGTGCAGAAGCCACACAGAACTGCCGCAAAGCGCCCCGGGAACAGGTGTTCAAGCACCTCGGATCACTGGTCAAGGGCGGCAAACCCGCCTGCGGAGCGCTTCGCGGGGAAGAGTTCAACTATCTCTTTCCTGCCACCCGCGGCAGTGGTTCCGCCGCCGTGGTTCCGATTCGCCACGGTGACACCGAACTGGGCCTGATTGCGGTGGGCAGCGCTGACGCCGGGCGCTACCATCCCCAGATGGGCACTATTTTTCTCGAGCATATCGCCGCCGTCATCGCGCGCCTGATACCGCAAATCACTCATACGCACTGATACGGGCGCGCGCTAATATGCAGGCAGGCGACGACACCGACTTCAAGACCCCGCCGGGTGAGACGACCTTTCCGGAGTCTGTCACCGCTTTTCTGGCCTACTGCCGTGACGTGCGCCAGCTATCACCCCACACGCTGAGCAATTATCAGCGCGACCTCGAGAGCTTCGGGACGGCTCTTGCCCGACAACAGATCTACCGCGCTGATCAGGTTCAGGAAGCCCACGTCCGCCACTGGGTTAGCAGCCTGCATCGTCGTGGACTTGCTGGCGGCAGCATACAGCGCGGGCTTTCTGCCGCCCGCTCGCTGTTCAATTACCTGGGGCGGATTGCAGGCTATCCGCGCAATCCGGCGACCTCTGTGCAGGCGCCGCGGCAGCCCCGCCGTCTGCCGAAGACGCTGGATCCCGATCAGGTGCAGCATTTCCTGTCTTTCACCAACGATAAGCCCGCAACCTGCCGGGACCGCGCTATGGCCGAGTTGTTCTACTCCTCAGGCCTGCGACTCGCCGAACTGGTAAGTCTCGATATCGGTGACATCGACCGCGAGGAATACCTGCTGCGGGTCACCGGCAAGGGGCGAAAGACGCGCAGTGTGCCGGTCGGCAGAGTCGCTCTCGCGGCGATAGACGCCTGGCTTGAAGTCAGGCCGGGCGTAACCGCCGACGCCGATGCCGCCAGGGCATTGTTTACCAGTGCCCGCGGACGACGGATCAGCCTGCGCAACACCCAGGCGCGACTGCGGCTGCAGGGGCGTCGCTCCGGCATGCGACAGGACGTGCATCCACACATGCTCAGACACTCCTTCGCAAGTCACATGCTGGAGTCCAGCGGCGACCTGCGCGCCGTTCAGGAACTGCTGGGGCATGCGAATATCGGCACGACCCAGATCTACACCCACCTGGACTTCCAGCACCTGTCCCGGGTCTATGATGCAGCGCACCCGCGCGCCCGGCGACAGAAAAACCGCGACTCATGAGCATCCGCGTCGTCACCTTCGATCTTGACAACACCCTGTGGGATGTCACCCCGGCTCTGCTGCGCGCAGAAGAGACCCAGCGCGCGTGGATGCTGGAACACCGCCCGGGAACGATGGAAAACATCGACCACCAGGCACTCCTCGAGGTGCGCAAGGTGATTGCCAGGCAGCATCCCGAACTCCTGCACCACGTCAGCAGAATGCGCCAGACGGTACTTTATGAAATGCAGCGGCGCGCCGGTTACGGCCACGCCGAATCAGAGGCGGGCGCCAAAGCCGCCTTCGCTGTCTTTTTGCAGGAACGTCACGCGGTGGAACTGTATGAAGAAGCGCTGGATGTCGTACAGCGTCTTCATCAGCATTACCGCCTGGGAGCTCTGACCAACGGCAACGCGGATATCTACAAGACCGATGCCGGGGATTATTTTGATTTCGCGTTTCTGGCCGAGGATATCGGCGCCAGTAAGCCAGCCCCGGACATGTTCGAAGCAGCGGTAGTGAGGGCGGGCGTCCCGGCACAGGCTATCGCTCACGTCGGCGACAGCCTGGACCACGATGTAAGAGGAGCCAGAGATGCAGGCCTGCGCACTGTCTGGTTCAATCCGACACGGGAGCTCGGTGCAGCAGATGTGCAACCCGATGTGGAAATCAGTTGCCTGACGGACCTGCCGCGGGCGCTGGAACAGCTATCTGTCTAGTGCGGCGGTCCGGTGGGCAGCGTCTCAGACCGCCTCTTCCCCCGACTCACCGGTGCGAATGCGGATCACCTGCTCCATATCCGTGACAAAAATCTTGCCGTCGCCAATCTTTCCGGTGTTCGCCGACTGGATGATCGCCTCAATAATCGCGTCAAGCTGACTCTCCGCTACCGCGATTTCCAGTTTCAGCTTGGGCAAAAAATCCACCACGTATTCGGCACCGCGATAAAGCTCGGTGTGTCCGCGCTGACGCCCGAACCCCTTTACCTCGGTGACGGTGATGCCCTGCACACCGATATCAGACAGTGCAGCGCGCACATCGTCCATCTTGAAGGGTTTGATGATCGCGGTAACTAGCTTCATGGTCGTGGCACTCCCTTGTTACTGAGCGCCGATGATAGGGAGTGAAGGGCGGGTGTGGCAAGTACTGCGCACCGACAGCACGGCGCAGCGGCAAACCGTCAAGCGCAAACAAAAAAAGGGGCCCGAAGGCCCCTAAAAAACGCATTTTTCAATGCGCCCGCAAGCTTATTTCGCCGATACAAACTCCGGGTAGGCCTCCAGGCCACACTCCGAAAGATCGACACCCTCGTACTCCTCTTCCTCGCCGACACGAATTCCCAGCGCCGCCTTGAGAATGCCCCAGACGATCAGGCTGGCGCCAAAGACCCACACAAAGATCACGGCCGCGCCGATCAACTGTCCCATGAAGCTGGCGCCGTCATTGGACAGGAGTACTGCAAAGATACCCCAGAGACCCACCACGCCGTGGACCGAAATGGCGCCGACCGGGTCATCGATCTTGACCTTGTCCAGCGCGACGATGCTGAAGACCACGATCACGCCGCCAACCGCGCCAATGATTGTTGCCAGCAGCGGCGAGGGCGCAGCCGGCTCTGCCGTAATTGACACAAGGCCAGCCAGGGCGCCGTTGAGTGCCATGGTCAGATCGGCCTTGCCGAAGATGAGCCGAGCGAGGACGAGAGCGCCTATAAGGCCACCCGCCGCTGCCGCATTGGTGTTGAGGAAAACATTCGCCACTTCGTTGGCAACGTCGATGCCACCCAGCTTCAGCGTGGAACCGCCATTAAAGCCGAACCAACCCATCCAGAGAATGAAGGTGCCAAGCGTGGCCAGGGGCATGTTGGATCCCGGGATGGCTTTCACCGTTCCGTCAGCAGCGTATTTGCCCTTGCGCGGCCCGAGCAGAATAACGCCGGCGAGCGCCGCGGCGGCACCTGCCATGTGCACGATGCCGGACCCGGCATAATCGCTGTAATTCAGGGCGCCGATCAGCGGCACATCCTTGCCACCCCAGGTCCAGCTACCCTCAATCGGGTAAATGACGCCCGTCATGACCACTGCGAAGGTGAGAAATGCCCACAGCTTCATGCGTTCGGCCACGGCGCCGGAAACAATGGACATGGCCGTCGCAACGAAAACCACCTGGAAGAAGAAATCCGAGGCACCCGCGTAAACCGAATCGCCGCCAAATCCGGCATCAGCCGAGTCCACCAGCACCTGGGCAACAGCGGCATCACCCATCTGCGCAACCGTTGTTATCCCGGACAGGAAAAAACCGCCGTCGTACATGAAGTGATAGCCGCAGACCAGATACATGGTCGAGGCCACGGCGAACAGCGCCACGTTCTTGGTCAGGATTTCGGTGGTGTTCTTGGCCCGGACCAGTCCGGCTTCCAGCATGGCAAAGCCCGCGGCCATCCACATGACCAGCACGCCGCATATGAGAAAGTAAAAAGTATCCATTGCATACTGTAATTCAAAAATCTGGTTTTCCATGGGAATCACTCTCGCGTCAAAGTCAGAATTTCCGTCTACCGGCCCGCTGTCAGATAGCTTCCTCGCCCGTTTCGCCGGTGCGGATGCGGATTACCTGTTCAAGGCTCGATACAAATACCTTGCCGTCGCCGATCTTCCCGGTGTTGGCGGCCTTGGTGATCGCCTCCAGCGTCTGGTCGACCAGGGATTCCGTCACCGCGACATCAATTTTGACCTTGGGCAGGAAGTCGACCACATATTCCGCCCCGCGATAGAGTTCGGTATGTCCCTTCTGTCTGCCGAACCCCTTGACCTCGGTCACGGTAATTCCCTGCACGCCGATGTCGGACAGCGCTTCGCGAACGTCATCCAGCTTAAAGGGCTTGATTACAGCCGTTATCAGTTTCATGCAACTCTCCCGAATATCGTTGCGGCGATATCATCCGCCGACACTTTTTACCCCTGAGCCACCCTGTTCCGCGCATCAGCCACGCTCACCTTCTTTCTCAAGGCGGATGGTCTGCGACTCCACGCTGCCAGCTGCAGAGCCTGTGCCATAATTTTTTTATTAACGATAAATCAATGAATTAAGTGGTTTTTGCTATATTTTTATGGCCTGACAGGCAGTGATCTCGCGGACCTGGTGCACTAATGGGGTGCGGCGCACCACTATTGCGCGCATCGTCGACCTGTGCGACAGCCAGGCCTATCCACTACACTGTGGTCCAGGCAGAACACGGGACATTCACCATGGCATTGAGACCGCCCCCTTTCAGCGACGTTATGCAGCAGGTTGATCAACTGGTCGGCGGGGAGGGGCTGCGTGGCGAGCTCGACCGCAACGCCAGGCTGCTGGTGCAGTCTGCACTGCAGCGCCTCGATGTTGTCGCGCGGGATGAGTTTGATGCCCAGGCTGACCTCCTCGCGAGGACTCAGGAACGCGTTCGAGCCCTGGAATCCGAGCTCAATGCGCTGACGGCGACTCTGGATGACATTGAATCCCGGAAGACGCGTTAGCAAAATTCCGGTACTCGACTGGGGAAATGAGTTCCCGTAGCGCGACGCTCAAGGACGAGCATGCAATACGCAATGATATACAGCCGCGGTAGCGACGGACTGAATGCCCCATTGGTAAGGGTGGAAACGCACCTGTCCAGTGGGCTGCCTGCATTTCATATCGTCGGCATGCCAGAAACGGCGGTGCGGGAAAGTCGCGATCGTGTGCGCAGCGCCCTCCTCAATTCCTGCTTCTCATTTCCCGACCGTCGCATCACGGTCAACCTGGCGCCAGCGGACCTGCCCAAGGGGGGTGGACGCTTTGATCTGCCCATCGCACTGGGCATTCTTGCCGCGTCGGCACAGCTGCCAATCAATGGCCTGCGCGCCCTTGAGTTCATCGGTGAACTCGCTCTCGATGGCAGCGTAAGAGCTGTGCGCGGCGCGGTGCCGGTCGCCATTGCCAGCACGCAGGCCGGTCGCACATTGATAGTACCCGCCGCCTGCGCCGCTGGCGCAGCAAGGGTGCCAAATAGCCGTGTCGTGGCCGCCGAGGATCTGCTGTCATTGTGCGCCGGATTGCGCGGCAAACAGACGCTGCTTCCGGTCGTCCCTGACGACGGCGAGTCCTGCGCACGGGGGCCGGATCTCGCTGACGTTGTGGGTCAGGGCACCGCGCGGCGCAGCCTCGAAATCGCGGCCGCCGGGGGACACCACCTGCTGATGCGTGGCCCACCGGGCACAGGCAAGACCATGCTGGCAAGCCGCCTGCCGGGGCTCCTGCCGCCCATGGCTCCCGCCCAGCGATTGACGGCGCTGGCCATCAGGAGCCTGTCGCCCGAAAACGCGGATAACCGTGAACCCCCGTTCCGCGCTCCACACCACAGTGCGAGCCCCGCCGCGCTGGTTGGCGGCGGCAGCTTGCCGGCGCCCGGAGAGATATCGCTGGCGCACGGCGGCGTGCTGTTTCTGGACGAATTGCCGGAATTCCCGCGCCGGACGCTGGACATGCTGCGCGAGCCGCTGGAATCGGGCCGCATCACGCTTTCCCGCGCACGACGCAAAGTCACCTTTCCCGCGCGCTTCCAACTGGTGGCTGCCATGAACCCCTGCCCCTGTGGCTACGATGGCGACCCCGATCACAGCTGCCAGTGTACGCCCGAGAGGGCCCTGCGCTACCGACAGCGGCTGTCGGGCCCACTGCTGGACCGCATCGACCTGCATGTCGAGGTGCCCCGTACAGACGCCAGGACATTGCTACTTGCAGACAACACCGCCGAGCCCTCGTCGGTCGTACGCGAGCGCGTTCTGCTGGCACGCCATCGGCAGATGGCACGTCAGCAGAAGTGCAATGCCGACCTCGGCAGCGCCGAGTGGCGCGTTGTGTGTCACCTGCAACAGACAGCGATCCGGCGACTGGAAACTGCGCTTACGACGCTCAACCTATCGGCAAGAGCGGCCCACCGACTCATCCGCGTGGCACGCACCATTGCCGACCTCGCAGAGAATGACATCGTCACGCCGAAACATATCGACGAGGCCATCAGTTATCGCCTGAAGGTATGAGCGAGGCGGTTCCCCACCGCGAGAGTTCATGCGACGATGTCCGGTCTTCGTTCCCCGACACAGGCTCAGCCCGCGGCATGCCAGGACTCAACCCGCAGCAGCGCGAGGCGGTGCGCTATATCGATGGACCGCTACTCGTGCTGGCGGGCGCGGGCAGCGGCAAGACCAGCGTCATTACCGAAAAGATTGTCTATCTGGTCAGACAATGCGGTCAGCGCCCTGAGCGGATAGCAGCGGTCACCTTTACCAACAAGGCCGCTCGGGAAATGCGCCAGCGAATCGGCAACCTGCTATCAAGGGAAGCCGCGGAAAAACTCACCATCAGCACGTTCCACCAACTCGGCCTGAATATCATCCGTCACGAGCAGACACAGCTTTCACTGCGGCGTGGATTCTCGATTTTCGACAATCAGGACACGCTCACCCTGCTGCAGGAACTTCTGCGACAGCAAAGCAGGGTTGCCGCAGACCAGGCAGGCGCGGTCGCGCAGCGCATTTCCGCCTGGAAGAGCACCTGCACTGACAGCAAGGACGCGCTGCACGAGGCATCCGGTTCTGCCGAGATCCTCGCGGCGAGAACCTACGAGCGCTACGCAGAGGCACTTCGGGCCTTCAATGCCGTGGATTTCGACGACCTGCTCATGCTGCCCGCGCGCCTGCTGGAAAACTGCCGGGACCCACGGCAGCGCTGGCAGGAACGCATTCACTACTTGCTGGTGGACGAGTATCAGGACACCAACGAGGCACAGTACCGACTCGTTCGACAGCTGACCGGCCTGCGTGCGGCGCTTACCGTTGTCGGCGATGACGACCAGTCAATCTACGCCTGGCGCGGCGCGCGACCGGAAAACCTGGCGCAGCTACAAACGGATTTCCCGGCCCTCAGGGTCATAAAGCTGGAACAGAACTATCGCTCGACCGGCCGCATCCTGCAGGCGGCGAACCAGTTGATCGCCAATAACGGCCACCTCTTCGAAAAGGCACTCTGGAGTGGACTGGGCCCCGGCGAGCAGCTGCAGGTTATCGAATGCGCCGATGAGGATGCCGAGGCGAGCCAGGTCGTGGCCGGAATTCTCGGTCACCAGCTGCGGCGCGGGACCCGCCTCGGCGCTTACGCCATTCTGTATCGGGGCAACCACCAGTCAAAGCTGATCGAGCTCGCTCTGCAGCAGAGGCAGGTGCCTTATCAGATCAGTGGCGGCACGTCGTTTTTCGCGCGCAACGAAATCAAGGATGTCATGGCCTACCTGCGCGTGCTGATCAACCGCGACGATGACAATGCCTTCCTGCGCATTGCCAATGTTCCACGTCGCGGCCTTGGCACCGCTACCCTCCAGGCTCTCGGCCGTCTGGCCTCACAGCGACATTGCAGCCTGACGCAGGCCTGCCGCGACATCAGTGACGACCTGATCAACCCGGCGAGCCTGCGCCAGCTGCAGGCGCTACTCGGATACCTGGAGCAGGCGAGACGCCAGAACGACAGCGGGAGCATAGACAGTGTGCACCAGCTCCTGCGGGATATCCGCTACGAGGACTGGCTGCATAAGAACAGCTCCAGCGAAGAGGTCGCGCAGCGTCGCATGGGCAACGTCCGCTTCCTTCTCGACAGTCTTTCCCGCCTGATACAACGAGAACAATGCAACCTTGCCGATGCGATCGCCCAGCTCGTACTACGCGATCTCCTGGAGCAGCAGGAAGAGGAAAAGAATAGCGAAAGTTGTGTACAGCTACTCACGCTGCACGCCGCGAAGGGGCTGGAATTCCCGCATGTACACATCGTCGGTATGGAAGAAAACCTGCTGCCTCATCGCAACAGCATCGATAGTGGGAATATCGAAGAGGAGCGCAGGCTCGCCTATGTCGGTCTGACGCGGGCGCAGGAAACACTGAGTATGACCTGGGCGCGCAAACGGCGGCAGTTCGGGGAGCGATTGGATTGCAAACCCAGCCGCTTTCTCGGGGAGTTACCTCGCGAGGACATCATCTGGTTCGGCGGAACCGAGAACGATGCCGAAAAAAATAATGAGCGTGGAGCTGAAACGCTGTCGAGTCTGCGGACGCTGCTGGACTGATAGACCATGACGGCGCAGGGGCGGGAGATACCCTCTGCGCCGTCGTCTCACTCGCTGCTGTTGTCGATCATGTAATCGACGGCCGCTATGACCTGCTCATCGGAAAGGTCTGCACGGCCACCTTTTGCCATCATGCTGGTGCCTTCAATGCCCTTAATACCGCTCTGATGCAACTCTTCACGCCCTTTTGCCAGGCGCTCGCTCCATTGATCAACCTGCCCCACCATCGGCGCGCCACCGGCACCGGAGTTGTGGCAGGCCATGCACGCCTCATTATAAACCGCCTCGCCTGATATATCGGCGATTTCGCCGGCCGCATCTGAGCCGGCCTCACCTGAGCCGGCCTCACCTGAGCCGGCCGCACCTGAGCCGGCCGCACCTGAGCCGGCCGCACCGACGCACGCAGAATCACCGCTGACGCACAGATCACCATGAGGCGTCAGGCGGGCCTCGATGGCGGCACGCTGCTCTTCGGTAAGCTCAATGGCCAGCGCCGACAATGCAAAACTCACGAGTAATACTATTGCTGATACTTGCTTGATCACAATTTCGTCTCCTGTCTATGAGCTCATATTATAGCCAGTCTCCATTGACCGGAAAACTGAATGCGGGCAAACGCGCTGAGCGTCTGCTAAAGTTATGTTGGATTTTTTTACCCGGATATCGATATGCATCTGTACACTTACGACCCTGCTCCGAATCCCCGGCGTCTCGGCCTGTTCCTTGCCTGGAAAGACATCGACATCGACACCACGCAGGTCGATCTCATGCACCTGGAACAGCTCGACGAAGCCTACCAGCGGGTCAACCCCTCGGGCACGGTTCCGGCACTCGTACTTGACGACGGAACGTTGATGACCGAGGTCATCGCGATCTGCGACTACCTGGAATCACTGTATCCGCAGAAACCCCTGCTCGGGACGACACCACTGCTGCGCGCGCAGGTTCTGGGATGGGATCACCAGATCTACATGAACGCCTTCAGTGCAGTGGCCGAGATTCTGCGCAACGGCAACGCCAATTTCGCGGATCGCGCGCTGCCGGGGCCGACCAGGGTGCCGCAGATCCCGGCACTCGTCGACCGCGGTCGCGAGCGACTGCGGCGCGGCTGGCAAACCTACGATGACGTATTCAGCGAACGTGATTTTCTGGTCGGCGATGCGCTGACTCTCGCCGATATCGACCTGCTTGTGTGCTCGGAGTTTGCCGGCTGGGTAAAGGAAAGCATCCCCGACAGCTGCGGTGCCCTTCTGGCCTGGCGCGACCGCGTTCGAAAGATCACCGACGCCGGGTAGTGCTTGCACGGCTGTCAGCCGCGCTGATCCTGCTGCTGTCCGGCTGCGCCGATCCCGGGTCCGAAGCGGTTTTTGATACCTACCTGAACCGCCTCGAGAGGCCGTTGGGCACACCGGCCCCCACGTGGGAACCCGCCCCCACGCCGCGCCCGCCGCGCCCCGCGCAGCTACACATACCGATCGCGCGGGAACGACTGGGCGCACTCGATTTTCTTGCGCTGCGCGGCTGCGAGCTGCAGGTTACCATCGGCAAACGCAACAGCAGCCTCGGCCGGCTCGCGGCCCCCTCCCAGACGCTGCTGCTCGAGCTCGAGTTTCTGCGCCTGGCACCTGCCTGCATTCAATATCTCGAGGACGAAGGCAGGGAAGCACTCGCGGCAGAGCTGGCCGCGGCGTTGGATAACAAGCGACGCGTTTTACCTGAGAGAATCTACAATGCAACGCTGGCCACGGAAGAGTTCCGCGCCCTGTGGAAGCCCCCCTATGAACTCAAGGATTACCCGACAAAAACAAGCAGTGCGCCGGTATCTGCACTCGCTGCTATCAATGCCCACGTCAAGCGCTGGCTTGCCGGGGACTATCGCGCCGACAACCGCGATTTCGAGATTCTGCTCAGCGAAGTCGCCAAGGGTGATGCTGGCTCGCTGCTCGCGGCGCTGAGCCTGCAGGAGGCGGGCCTCGAAGCGGCCAGCGCCATGCTTCGCTCAGTCGAGGAGCGCGGCGGGCTGTGTAAGGGGTCCCTGGTCCCCCCTGAAGTCGACATCTTCAAGAACGTGGTCGAAAAGTTTTTTATACGCGGCGTACAACCCCGGGCAGCCTCCCTCGGGTCGCGCGGGCACGACCTGCTGCCGCCGGTACACAGCCTCGAGGCACAGCTGGAGACGGTGCTGCCCGTCGCCTACCGGGAATGGCGAACACAGCGCGACGCGGCCCTCGCCGCCAGCCGTTCAGCCCCGAGAAAGCATGTGGAACAGGTGCAGGGACTGCTTGAGCAATGCCGGCAGAAGCCGCAGCCAACACCGCTGCAAACAGCGACCAGTCAGCGCTAGCACATCTGCCGGAATAGCAGCATGAGTCGCTTGCTACGCGTGAGCTGTGCAAAAATCTCCCGGGGATCGGCATCCCGGCTGAGAAAATCGGAGACGCCCTCAAGTCTACTCAGATCGACCCCATCGAGGCCCGCAAACCCCATTTGCCAATCACCGAATTCGCGTTCCTCCAATGGCTCCCTGAACAGGACCTCGATCCGGTGGTGGCGCGGGTCCGCAATTACCCGCTCGAAAACCGTTTGCACATCCTCCGTGTCGCCTTCGAGCACCTGAAGAAACGAATCGTCGCGCATCAGCAGAAGACCCGTGACGTCCCGGCTCTGATTGTATGCCCGCGCCTTACGCAGGAGATCGACAACGTCATCGGAAGTCATCGGCTCACACAGTGTGCTGACGTAAGCCAGTTGCACCAGCCCCTCCTGCCCGTTAGCGCCCTCGCGTCCTGACGCGGATGTGGATTCCTTGACTGTCATTGCCCCTGCCTCCTCCTGAGCACAGGAGTATGATCCTGCGCGGTGAAACCAGCCGTCGGGTTTTCAACTTGAGCTTCCCAGTATAGTTACCTATACTTGACATGTGTAATGTCTAGTTTACTTTACACATGACAGCAGCCCACCACGGCGGTGGGACATGAAAGAGAGGTCAACCGATCATGACAGATGCTACAGCCGCCACCAGTGCAAGCACCCAATCCCGTACCGAAGAGCAGACAAAGTCGAAGGATACGCTTCTAACACCGCGTTTTTACCGCACAAATTACGCCCAGCTCGACAAGCTGGACATCTCACCGGTGCGCCGGGAATGGGATCAGATGATGGCAGAATTCGAGCGCGACGAGAATAAGGAGCACTTCCGTCGAGATGTCGACTTTGACGCTGAAGGTGTGAATATTCCCGAATACCTGCATGATGAGTTCATCGATTTTCTGGTGAGTTCCGTCACCTCCGAGTACTCGGGCTGCATTCTTTACCAGGAAATCCAGAAAAACGTCGACAACAAGGACATCGCTGACCTCATGGGGTACATGGCCCGTGACGAGTCGCGCCACGCCGGCTTCATCAACCGTGCGCTGAAGCATCTTGGCTTCGCTGTGGACCTCGGCTTTCTGAAGCGGGCTAAGAACTATACGTTCTTCAAACCCAAGTACATCTACTATGCAGTGTATCTGTCCGAGAAGATTGGTTACGCCCGCTATATCACGATCTACCGCCACCTTGAACGCCACCCGGAATATCGATTTCACCCGATATTCAAATGGTTTATGGAATGGTGCAACGACGAATTCCGCCACGGTGAGGCCTTCGCACTGATCATGCGCTCACATCCTCACCTGCTAAAAGGCGTCAATAAGCTGTGGATTCGCTTCTTCCTGCTCGCCGTGTACTCCACTATGTACGTGCGCGATCACACGCGCCCACAGCTCTACCAGGCCCTTGGCATGGATCCCACGGAATTTGATTATCGCGTGTTCGACATTACCACTGAAATCACCCGACAGACCTTTCCATTGACACTGGATACCGATAATCCGGCTTTCCGTCGCGGCCTGGAAAAACTTCGGCATATCAACGTGGCGATACAGGCCACCCGGGAGCAGGGCGGCGTACTCGCCGGTGTGAAACGCGGTTGGCTGTCCATCCGCGGAGCGGCGGTATTTGCGCGGCTTTACCTGCTGCCGACGCAGTCAAACGAACTGCCGGACACCGTGCGCATGGCGCCCGCCTGGTAATTCGAGCGCCGCATCAGACAGTTGAAAACGGTGCCAGGGATAACCCCGGCGCCTTTTTAATCGTACGCAGGAAGCCTTCTGGAAACCCCACATCAGCCTCAGCGGCAATTCAACGCTGCCAACGCATAATCAGTTCGCTGACGTGCGCGCAGAGTGCGGCAAACAGCGACAGCGCCACCCAGTGTACAGAGGCATCCGCAAGCACCAGCCTGAGAGCAAGAAACAGGCAGAACCCGGCAATCAGATTGGGTAAAAGCACCCTCGGGGGTATACCAAGACCCTTCGCGCGATAAAGCAGCAGCAGGCCGACGCCCTCAAGGAGCACCGCGAATAGAATCATGTCTATGACCGGTGGAGAGACCAGCGACTGCAACAGCGACTCCACCGTGCTTTTTTACGCTGGTGTCAGGTCCGCGCCATACCCAGCAGGTGTGCCATATCCTTGAAGAAAATCCGCACGTGCGCCATCGGCTTGGCTCGAACCAGCTTCTTCTGCGTATAAGCCTGCCAGGTGAGGTACTGCACATCCGGGTCACGACAGATTGCAACGAACTTCTCCCGGCGCTTGTCGCTGGAGTACCAGAAACGCTGCAGTATACCGAGGACAAAGAAGACACGTCCGTGCTCCCGGAGGAAGCGCTTGCGAGCCGTGCGCAGAGCGGCCGGATTCTGGCTGAGAAGAAACTCGGCAACCGCCTCCGCCGCCAATCGCCCCCCGAGCATCGCGTAATAGATGCCCTCTCCCGATGCAGGGGCAACGACGCCCGCGGCGTCGCCAGCCAACAGCACGCGACGGCCATCATCCCAACGCTTCAGTGGCTTTAGCGGAATGGGCGCCCCCTCGCGGCGTACCGTTGTAGCGCCCTGGAGACCCACGGTTTCTCGCAGAGCCGCGACAGATGCCTGTGCGGAAAAGCCTTTCTGCTCACTACCAACACCAATGCTGGCCTTGTCGCCGTGAGGAAATACCCAGGCATAGAAATCCGGCGACAGCCGTCCCTGATACCACACGTCACAGCGCAGCGGGTCGTAATCCGCACCCGCGTCAACTGTCGGCGCCTCGACGATCTCGTGGTAGGCGAAAACGCAGCGCATACGATCACCACCGGGAACACACTGTGCCGCGACACGCGACTTCGCGCCATCAGCGCCGATCACGGCGCTGGCGGTCACGCAGCGATGCTCGCCGCTGCTGTTCTTATTCAGGTAAGTCACACGAGCGCGACCGTCCTCCAGATAGTCCAGATGCTTGAAGGTCGCGGTGCGCACCTCGGCTCCGGCGTCGCGCGCCCGCTCCCGCAGCCAGGGGTCAAACACATCGCGATCGACCATGCCAACATAGGTGTCTCCCACCGGCATATCGACGCGCGCATCTTTGGGCGAGATCATGCGCGCCGATTTGATTTTCGCCACTATCAGGTGCGGCGGGATATCAAAATCCTCGATCGCGCGGGGCGGAATGGCGCCGCCGCAGGGCTTTATGCGAAAAGCACGCTCCAGCACCAACACCCGCTTGCCGAGTCGCGCCAGATCGGTCGCTGCAGTTGCCCCGGACGGACCACCCCCAACCACCACTACATCAAAGTGTTCTACTGACTGCATGATTACCTCCCCTGCAGTATTTCCACCATGGCGACATCGCCGAATCCCGGCGTAGCGTGGTGATCGTCGGATGCCGCGGACGAGCCGGCGCGCACGCCAACGCCGAGCACTGCCGCGTACAGGAAAACCAGAGCTTCACAGGCGAAAACCAGTGCGTAGGCATGCACTGGCTCCTGCATCAACTCTCGTGTGATATCGATGGCAACCGTGCCGAGAAACCCGCCGAGGCCGAACGCAATCGCCTGGGCGCCGCCCCACAGGCCCATGCGCAAGCCATCGCGGCCGCCTACTCCGTGACTTGCCAGCGCCATCATGGAAGCGATTGCGGCTACGGCAAACGCGCCGTTGGCGATGCCCAGCAAAAACACATTGATGCGCAGGGGCCAGTCAGCAGATAACAGACCACCAAACGCGATCCCGAAAAGCGCCAGCGCGGAGGCGACACAGCCACCCACCATAAAGAACTGCAGGGCATGGCCCCCAGAGCGTCTCCTGCCGGTAGCCGTTACCGCCACCAGCAACATACCCAGCAGCACACCAGCGTGCTGCATGCCGGCCATCTGCGTGGATTCACCGGGTGTCATTCCAAAAACCGTACCGGCATAGGGCTCGAGAATCAGATCCTGAGCGCTATAAGCCAGCATGGAAACGAACACAAACAGCGTGAAACGCCGCGCCTTTGGCTCGCGCCAGACCTCTGACAGGGCTGCGCGAAAGTTGCCGCCGCCGGACGCGACCTGCGTTGAGGTTCCAGCGGCCACGTTGGGCGGTGGTGAGCCCTCGATCCCACGCAGCGCCACCACCGTCAGGCAGACTGCGAGCAGTGAGACCGTCGCGGTTACCGCCACGAGTCGCTGAGACGAGAATGGGTCGAGGAACTGGCCAGCGACCGTGGCGGTAATGGCAAACCCCGCAATCATCATGATCCAGACGATGCTCGCGGCGGCCGCCCGTCTCTCCCTCGCCACCCGTTGGGCAAGGAGCGTCAGAAGCGAGGTTGCCGACGCCCCGACACCGAGGCCAATCGCGACAAAGGCCAACAGGGCCAGCAAAAGCCCCGGACCCGGGGCCTGTTCAGCAATGGCAGTCCCCAGGGCAGCGCCGATTCCGCCGACAGCGAGGACGATAATACCGCCGATAATCCAGGGAGTTCGACGGCGACCGATGTCCGAGCGATGGCCGAAATGCGGCCGCGACATCTGCACGAGGTGGTGCACGGCGACCAGGATGCCCGGAATCATGGCCGGAAGTGCCAGCTCCACTACCATGACGCGATTGATTGTGGAGGTGGTAAGAACAACAACGGCACCGATTGACGTCTGTACCAGCCCCAGGCGGACAATACCGGACCAGCCCAGCGTGGGCAGACTCACGACCCGATCCCCGGCAGCCCGCGTACGGCAAAGGCAGCGACCATCATTCCGAGCACGTACAGAGTGACGCCTGTGCCGTTATACCAGGGAGCGAGTCCTTTCGGGTCTGTCAGCAGCCGGCGCATTGCCCATAGCTGCAGGAGCATACCTACGCCAATGGCCACCGCGAAACCAGCCTTATCCCACGACAGAAGTAGAAGTACGACCGCAACCTGGGGAACGAGCATGACGATACAGGCCAGGCGCGCTGCACGCTCTGCGCCAAGCTGCGCCGGGATACTGCGCACGCCGAGCTGCAGATCGCCCTCAATGGCCTTGAAGTCGTTCAGGGTCATGATGCCGTGGGCACCGAGACTGTAAAGAACCGCGAGAATAAGGATCTCATTCGCCGGCATGGAGCCGCCGAGCATGACCGCCGCACCGGTTATCCAGGCCAGGCCCTCGTAGGAAAAACCCACGGCGAGATTGCCCCACCAGCCGTTCAGCTTCAAGCGGGCGGGCGGTGCGCTGTAGGCCCAGGCAAGCACCAGCCCGAGGACCGTGGCCCAGAAGACCACTTCGCCCAGTGTGGCAGCCAGAAGAAGACACAGGGCAGACCAGACAATTGCATAATACAGTCCGATGCGGCCGGGGACGCGCCCCGACGGTATCGGCCTGTCGGGCTCGTTGATGGCATCGACGTGACGGTCAAACCAGTCATTCACGATCTGACTGGCACCACAGACCATCGGCCCCGCGAGCACAATCCCGGCGACGATCGCCACGGGCATTTCCAGCGGCGACAGTCCGGAAGACACCACACCGCAGGCGAACGCCCACATGGGCGGAAACCAGGTAATCGGCTTGAGCAACTGCAGGAAGCCGCGGGGGTCGACCCGGCCCGGCGTGGTGACTACTGATTCTGGAGTCTGCATACGCTAAATATAGAAGGCTGAAAAACAGGTGTCAATTTACTGTGACACTTAAAAGCCAATTTTGTGTCATTCCAGCTTTACAATTGGCGACCCGCCGCCAGTCTCACTCAGTTTGAGATCGAATCCGACTCGAAACCGGATATTTCATACCGCCTCAGCTTCGCGTAAAGGCTCTGACGACTCAGGCCAAGAAGCTCCGCGGCAGACGCCCGGTTGTCCTGGGTGAGCTCCAGCGCGGCGCGAATGCACATGGCTTCGATGATATCGGTGGACTCACGTACCAGCTCCTTCAGCGGAAGACGTCCCACGCGGTGCGTGATCTGCTCGATCGTGGACGGCAGACCGCTACCCACCGCCTGCTGGCTGCTGACGCGTCGGCTCACATCGCGGATGAAAAACGCAAACATCGGACGCTGCGGCGACTCGGCCAGCGCTGCCGATACCTCGACATCGGTATGCACGCCGGAATCGCCCCTGAGCACCGTGCTGAACAATTTGACCACGCCGCGCTCGCGCAGGTTGCCGAGCAGCACACTGAGATCGACCCCCGAACGACCGAGCCAGCGATCGGCAATGACGCCCACGGCCTGCTCTTCATTAACAACCTGGGACAGATCGACGAAGGCGCGGTTAGCCGCCAGGACGCGACCCTCGGTATCGGTCAGAAGAACCGCATCCGGGGCTTTCTGCAGCGCCGGCGGCAGCAGGGCGTCGCTGCTGGCGCCGGCTACCTGTTCATGCGCTATGCGCACCAGGAAGCGCGCCTCATTGGCCTGTCTCAGATAGCTGATCACCACGGTGACCAGACTGCCGTCGCCCTCGAGCTGCAGACCGGAGCCATGGGCTCGCCCTGCAGACTGCGCCTCCAGCATCAGTGAATTGAGTGCCCGAACACTCTCATCCTTCAAGCCGAGAGGAAACGCCTTACCGACAACCCGCAGACCGTGATTACCCAGCAGCTCGGCAGCTGCCGGATTCGCCTCCAGAACGCGATGGCTGACTGCATCAATCACCAGAATAGATTCTGAAACCAGATCGAAAAGCTGGCGATAGCGCGTTTCTACCTGACGCAGACGCCAGTAATCCGCTTCCAGCGCCTGCTGCGCGTTAAGGAGCTGCTGGCGCATGCTGGCGACGGCACGCATGTCGCGACCCACGGCCAGAATTCGCTTATCACCCGAAGGCGCCACCATGCGGTACTGCACCGGCAAGTGCGAGCCATCCGGCAGCACATGATTGAGGTCGGCGCGCACCGGTGTATCCGGGTCGTCAATCGCCGACGCCAGAAACTCCCTGACACGCTCGCGACCCTCGGGCGCTACGGTGTCAACAAGATCAGTGCCAATCCAGCTTTCATCAATATAGGGCTGCAGCTCATCACTGCTGAGCACGAGTTCACCGATTTTGCCACCCCTGTCCAGAACAAGAGAAAAATCCGCTACTTTTTCAAGCAGGCCCGCCAGCGCTGATACGTCCAAATCGACAAACATGCATTTGGATCCGAATAAGAAATTCAATTTTAATTACATCTGCCTCTAAAGGCGCAGCGCGACGTTTATACACTTCCCTAGTCCTGATTCAGCTTCCCCGTCCGCAACGCTAAGTAAATGCCAGAAACCTCTTTTTGTCAATTTAGGTGGACTATACTTTGTGTAAGGTTTAGTTGACATACTTTCCTGGGGCGTCTAAATTTAATCCTGACGACATGATAACGACCGAACGGATGCCGCCATGAACAACCCCAGCACAACAAAATCGCTTTACACACCCGAGCAGCGCGCCCGACGCGATGCCTCACGCTGGACCATGATCCAGGGCATACTGGCACCGCTACAGTTCCTGGTTTTTCTTGTCAGCGTGGTGCTGGTGGTGAATTTTCTCGCCAACGGCAGTGGCCTCGCTGCCGCTACCGCCTCCGTGGTCACCAAGACCTTCCTTCTTTACGCCATCATGGTCACCGGCGCCATCTGGGAAAAGGAGGTTTTCGGACGCTACCTGTTCGCTCCGGCCTTCTACTGGGAGGACGTGGTCAGCATGCTGGTGATAGCACTGCACACGGCCTACCTGGTCAGCTGGATGTTCGACCTGTTCTCGCCGGCGGGCCAGATGTGGATCGCATTGGCCGCCTACACGAGCTACGTTGTGAACGCCGCCCAGTTCCTGCTCAAGCTTGGCGCAGCTCGCAGGGAGTCCGCAAACACCGGTGATACTGAAGCCGCGTGGGCCGGAGCAACAGAATGACGGGCGCGGTACTGGCCAGTGACACGCCGCGGCAGCCGCGTTTCCCGGTCGAACAGGAGCGCGGCCAGCGCGCAGTATTCTGTGGTCTGACCTCGATCATCTGGCTACACCGCAAAATTCAGGACGCGTTCTTCCTGGTTGTCGGGTCCCGCACCTGCGCCCATCTCATTCAGTCGGCGGCCGGCGTCATGATCTTCGCCGAGCCGCGGTTTGCCACGGCGGTACTACAGGACAAGGACCTTGCCGGTCTCGCCGATGCCAACGAGGAACTCGATCGGGTCGCAGCCCAGGTTATCGCCCGACGCCCGGGCATTCGAACCATTTTTCTGGTGAGCTCCTGCCCCTCGGAAGTGATCAAGCTGGACCTCGGCAACGCTGCCGAGCGTCTCGGCGAAAGATACGGCGGACGCGTTAAGTTCGTCGACTATTCCGGGAGCGGTATTGAAACCACGTTCACCCAGGGCGAGGACCGCTGCCTGGAAAGCCTGGCAGCTCAGTTACCGACCGACAATAGCGACGAACCCGCCCTGATGGTCTGCGGAACGCTACCGGATGTGGTGGAGGACCAGTTCGCGCGTATGTTCGAGCAGCTGGGTATCGCCCCGGTGCGGTTCTTTCCGGCACGCAATTCCGATGATATGCCACCCGTTGGCAAAAATACCCGATTATTGCTGGCCCAGCCCTATCTTGGCGACAGCGCCCGGGCCCTGATCAAGCGCGGAGCCCGCTTGCTTCCCGCCCCCTACCCCTACGGAGCCGAGGGCACCAGCGAATGGCTGCAGGCAGCCGCCAGCGAATGGGGCGTGGCGCCGGAGACCTTCGAATCCGTTACCGCCGCGCCCCGCGCCAGGGCGGAGCACGCGGTTTCCATACAGACGCAGACCCTTGCCGGCAAGCGCATCAGCTTTCTACCGGACTCCCAGCTCGAAATACCCCTGGCTCGCTTCCTTCAGCGTGAGTGCCAGATGCAGCTTGGAGAAATCGGCACGCCGTTCTTCGACCAGCAGATTCTCGCGGCGGAGCTGCCGCTGCTCCCCGAAGGCCTGCGCATCACGGAGGGCCAGGAGCTCAACGACCAGCTCGATCGCGTGCGTCAGCTGCAACCGGACCTGACCGTGTGCGGCATGGGTATCGCCAATCCACTGGAAGCCGAAGGACTGCGCACCAAGTGGTCTATCGAGCTGGTATTCACACCGGTACAGGGCTACGACCAGGCAGGCGATCTGGCCGGGCTCTTTACGCGCCCCATGCTACGCAAGGCGCAACTGGGAGCCCAGATATGGAATTGACGTTCTGGACCTACGAGGGTCCGCCCCACGTCGGCGCCATTCGCATCGCAAACTCGATGCGCGGCGTTCACCTGCTGCTGCATTCTCCGCAGGGCGACACCTACGCCGACCTGCTGTTCACCATGATAGAACGCAATAATCACCGGCCACCGGTGACATACACCACGTTCCAGGCCAGAGACCTGGGCGGCAGCACCGCAGAACTGGTGACAGATACGCTGCGCAAAACGGTTGAACGCTTTAAGCCCAGTGTGCTGCTGGTGGGCGATTCCTGCACTGCGGAAATCATCCAGGACCAGCCCGGCGCACTTGCCGAGGGTGCAGGCCTGGATGTCGCGGTGGTGCCAGTAGAAATGCTCGCCTATGCCCGCAAGGAAAACTGGGGCGCCAGCGAAACCTTCTACAGCCTTGTCCGAGCGCTGCTCAACAGTCAGGCACCCGCCGCAGGCTGGCAGCGCCCGGCGCGCAACGCGGGGAAGCGACCCAGCGTCAATCTGCTGGGGCCGAGCTCCCTCGGGTTCCGCTGTCGCGACGACATCATTGAGGTGCGCAAGCTACTCGATACCATTGGCGTCGATGTCAATGTTACGGCGCCGCTGAGTGCCTCGCCCCAGGACCTGATGCGTATTCCCGAGGCCGATGCCAACGTCTGTCTTTATCCTGAAGTTGCCGATGCCGCCTGCTCGTGGCTGCAGCGCACCTTCAGGCAGCCGACGATCAAAACCGTACCTATCGGTGTCGGTGCGACTGCGGACTTTCTTCAGGAGATTGCCGATACGCTGCAACTCGATATCAGTCCGCAGGCGGCGGACGAAGTATGCAGGCTGCCGTGGTATTCCCGCTCTGTGGACTCCACCTATCTGACGGGCAAGCGGGTATTCATTTTTGCCGACGCGACACACGCCATCGCAGCGGCACGTATTGCCCGCGACGAAATGGGTTTTGAAGTCGTTGGGCTGGGTACCTTCTCGCGGGAGCAGGCGAGAGACGTTCGCGCTGCAGCCAAAGAGTATGGTCTCGAGGCGCTGATAACCGACAATTATGCCGAAGTCGAAAAGGCCGCTACCGAACTGCAGCCGGAAATGCTGCTGGGCACCCAGATGGAGCGCCATATCGCCAAGAAGCTCGGCATTGGATGCGTGGTGATATCGACGCCGGCGCACGTGCAGGATTTCCCGGCACGCTATTCGCCACAGATGGGTTTTGAAGGCGCCAACGTCATATTCGATACCTGGGTGCATCCCCTGATGATGGGCCTGGAAGAGCACCTGCTGGCGATGTTCCGCGAGGACTTCGAGTTCAATGATAACGCAACCCCCTCACACCTCGCCTGTGTCGGCGGCACAGGGCACCGGCCAGACGCCAACGGGGCCGCTGACGGCGCGGCTGCCTGGGACTCGGATGCAGAAAAAGAGCTAAAAAAGATTCCGTTCTTCGTGCGCGGCAAGGCACGGCGCAATACCGAACAATATGCGGCGGAGCACGGCGTCGCGAGTATAAACGTGGAGACGCTTTATGAAGCAAAAGCCCATTACAGTCGCTGAAGCAGCGCCGCTGCGTTTCGTCCTGGTGACGCTGGATAATCATGTCACGGGCAGCGTAGAGCGCGCGGCAGTCAATCTGTCTGCACAACTGCCGAACGTCACGATAAAAACCCATGCCGCCGCCGCATGGGCCGGCGAGCCGGACACACTGCAGGAGTGTATAGACGACATTGCCAGCGCTGATATCGTTGTGGTCACGATGATGTTCCTCGAGGAGCACATCAACGCCGTTTTGCCGGCCCTGACGGCGCGCCAGCCCGACTGTGACGCCATGATCTGCTGCATGTCCGCCGCAGAGGTCATGAAGCTCACGCGCATGGGCAAGTTCACGATGGAAGGCGAGGCCAAGGGGCCCGTTGCGCTGCTCAAGCGCCTGCGCGGCAAGACCGGTAAGGCCAAGAGCAGTGCCGGCGCACAACAGCTTACTGTGCTGCGCCAGCTGCCAAAAATCCTGCGCTTCATTCCCGGCACGGCGCAGGACGTACGTGCCTATTTCCTGACACTGCAGTACTGGCTTGCCGGCTCGGAGCTCAACCTGCAGCGCATGATGGCCTTCCTGATCGATCGCTACGCCGCCGGCGAACGCAGCGCTCTACAGGGCAGCCTGAAAACGGAGGCCCCCATTGAATACCCGGACACCGGCCTTTACGACCCGGGCATGAAGAAACGCATCAGCGAGAAGCTAAGCGATCTCCCACGCCCCAGAGGCGAGGCGCGCGGCACCGTGGGCCTGCTGATCATGCGGTCCTACGCACTGGCCGGTAACACCCAGCACTACGATGCCATGATAGCCGGCCTGCGCAGCCGCAATTTCAACGTCATCACGGCCTTCGCCAGCGGGCTGGATGCACGTCCGGCGGTGGAGGAATACTTCATGGCCGACGGTGAACCGGTAATAGATGCCGTGGTCTCTCTGACCGGGTTTTCCCTGGTTGGCGGACCGGCCTACAACGACTCGCGTGCCGCCGAGGATATGCTCGCCAGACTCGATGTACCTTATGTCGCCGCCCACGCCCTGGAGTTCCAGAGCCTGGAGCAGTGGGAGGGTTCGGATCACGGGTTGATGCCGATCGAGGCAACGATGATGGTCGCCATCCCGGAACTGGACGGCGCAACGGGACCGGCAATCTTCGGCGGTCGCTCCGACAAGGCAGAGGAAAGCAGCCGCCACGACATGTGCGCGCACCCGGAGCGGATCTCAATGCTGGTCAACCGTGTGGACAAGCTGATCACGCTGCGCAAGACTGAGCGCGCCGAGCGCAAGGTTGCCCTGGTTATTTTCAACTTCCCGCCGCATGCGGGAAATACCGGCACAGCAGCCAACCTGTCTGTATTCAGCTCTATTTTCAACACACTGCAGGCCATGCAGTCGCGCGGCTACAGCATTGATCTGCCGGCCGACGTCGACGCGCTGCGCAGCGCCATACTCGAAGGCAATGCCGATCAGTACGGCAGCATGACAAACATTCAGGCCACAATCAGCGCCGACGACCACGTCGCACGGGAGCCCTACCTCGAAGAGATAGAAGCCCAGTGGGGACCGGCGCCGGGCAAGGAGCTCACCGACGGCCGCTCCATCTTCATCATGGGAGCGCAATTCGGTAACGTCATGGTTGGCGTGCAGCCCGGCTTTGGCTACGAAGGCGACCCGATGCGACTGTTGTTCGAGCGCGGCTTCGCCCCGACGCATGCGTTCTCGGCGTTTTACCGCTACCTGCGTGAGGATTTCGGCGCGAATTCCGTCCTGCACTTCGGCACCCATGGCGCCCTTGAGTTCATGCCGGGCAAGCAGACCGGCATGGCCGGCTCCTGCTGGCCGGACCGCCTGATTTCCGATCTGCCGAACTTTTACCTGTACGCGTCGAACAACCCGTCCGAGGGCCTGATTGCCAAGCGTCGCTCCGCGGCAACACTGATCAGCTACATGACACCGCCAATCACGCAGTCGGACCTTTATCAGGGCATGCTCGAGGTTAAGGCGTCCATCGATCGCTGGCGCAGCGAGCAGGATCGGGGCAGCGTGGCGCGAGACGATCTCGCCGCGCTGATTCAACTGCAGGCGAGCGAACTCGACCTTTGCCCGGCGGAGCCGGTCTGGAATGAACACAGTGGCGACGAGATAGAAGTACTGCGCCGCGAACTGCTGGAGGTTGAGCAGACGCTCATTCCGCACGGCCTGCACGTCGTTGGCAAGCTGGCAGAGCGCGTAGAAAAGCTCGACCTCATAAAATCGATTGCTCACGCAAGCCACGACCTGACGCTCAGCGACCTTTCCTGCGAGGGCTTCATCGATGGCGTCGAACCAGAAAAGCTGATCGCGGGTATCGACGCCGGCAAGCGTTCGGACGAAGAGTTGCTCGCCCTGTGCCAGCAGCTCAGCCATACCGCAACGCTGCTGGATAATGATGGAGAACTCGACGCCATTCTGCATGCACTGGACGGCGGCTTTATCAGACCCGCCCCCGGCGGCGACCTGCTGCGAACGCCTGATGTACTGCCCACCGGACGCAACGTTCACGGCTTCGATCCTTTCCTGCTGCCGAGCACCTTTGCCATGCGCGATGCACGTCGCCAGACACAGAATCTGCTCGATCGACACGCCGCCGAAGGAAACGGCCTTCCGGAGTCGGTAGCACTGGTGTTGTGGGGATCGGACAACCTTAAGAACGAGGGCGGCCCCATCGGTCAGGCACTTGCGCTACTCGGTGCGGAACCGCGCTTCGATGGCTACGGACGCATCTGCGGCGCAACACTGACCCCGCTGGAAGAGCTGGGCAGACCGCGCGTTGATGTCGTGATTACATTATCCGGTATTTTCCGCGACCTGCTGCCACTGCAGACGCGGATGCTCGCCGAGGCTACCTACCTCGCCGCTGAAGCCGATGAGCCCGCGGAACTGAATTTTGTGCGCAAGCATGCCCTGGCCTATCAGGAAGAGCATGGTGTCGATCTGGAAACCGCCGCGCTTCGTGTTTTCAGCAATGCCGAGGGTGTCTATGGCTCCAACGTCAATCTGCTGATCGACAACAGCCGCTGGGAAGACGAGGGCGAACTCGCCGACACCTACACCCAGCGCAAATGCTATGCTTACAGCCGCAGTGGACAGGCCGCACCGCAGCCGGCACTACTGAATGACATGCTGTCCACCGTTCAGCTCGCCTACCAGAATCTGGACTCGGTCGAGGTGGGCATCACGACCGTGGATCATTACTTCGATACCCTTGGCGGCATCAGCCGGGCGGTCAAGCGCTCCCGGGGCGAGGACGTGCCGGTGTATATTTCGGACCAGACCACCAGCAACGGCAAGATCCGCACGCTGTCCGAGCAGGTGGCGCTGGAAACCCGCACCCGGGTACTCAACCCCAAGTGGTATGAAAGTGTTCTGGAGCACGGCTTTGAAGGCGTGCGACAGATAGAATCCCATGTCACAAACACCATGGGCTGGTCGGCCACAACGGGGCAGGTTGCCCCATGGGTCTATCAGAAAATGTCCGAAACATTCATTCTCGACGAGGATATGCGCAAACGACTGGCACGGCTGAATCCCGCCGCGTCCGTGAAAGTAGCGAACCGGCTGCTGGAGGCGCACGACCGTCAATACTGGAACCCTGATGCAGCCACTCTGGATGCCCTGCGCAAGGCAGGCGAGGATCTCGAGGACTGGTTAGAGGGTGTCACCGAAGAGGTAGCAGCATGAGTTTAGCCAACAGCATTCCGGTACATCCGGTAGACCCATCACCCAAGCAACCGCCTGATGGCGAGGGCAGCGAGCAGGTTCACCTGGATCCCGAGATCAATATCGGGAAAGCCAAGGTGTTCGCCATTTACGGTAAAGGCGGCATTGGCAAGTCGACCACTTCATCCAACCTGTCGGTGGCGTTCTCGAAGCTGGGTAAGCGCGTCATTCAGATAGGCTGTGACCCGAAGCATGACTCAACATTCACCCTGACAAAATGCCTCAAGCCCACGGTGATCGACGCGCTCGAAGCAGTGGATTTCCATGCCGAAGAGCTGCGTATCGAGGATTTCGTATTTGAGGGCTACAACGGCGTCATGTGCGTTGAAGCCGGCGGCCCCCCCGCGGGAACCGGCTGTGGGGGCTACGTGGTGGGCCAGACTGTCAAGCTGCTGAAGCAATTTCACCTGCTGGAAGACACGGACATCGTGATATTTGATGTTCTGGGGGATGTGGTTTGCGGCGGCTTTGCTTCGCCGCTGCAGCACGCCGAGCGCGCTCTGGTGGTAACCGCAAATGACTTTGACTCTATTTTTGCCATGAATCGCATCGCCACGGCGATTGAGGCCAAGGCCAAGAATTATGGCGTACGCTTCGGCGGGGTCATTGCCAACCGCAGCGCGAAAACGGACGAGATCGACCGCTTCAATGCGCAGGTGGGTTTCAACCGTATCGCGCACTTTCCTGACCTGGACATCATTCGGCGCAGTCGCCTGAAAAAATCCACGCTGTTCGAGATGGATAACTGCGAAGGCCTTGATGCGGTGCAGGAGGAGTACCTCAGCCTCGCGCGCAGTCTGCTGGAGGGGCGCGAGCCCAAGCCGGTAACGCCGATGAAGGACCGGGATCTTTTCGATTTTCTGGGATTTGATTGATGAACGCGGATACCTATAAAGAGCGGCGCTCTGAAATAGAAACCTACTTTGATCGTACGGCCGCAGATGCCTGGTCGCGGCTTACCTCCGATGCCCCGGTGAGCCGGATCCGGCAGACGGTTCGCGCCGGTCGTGACGAGATGCGCAATACGCTGCTGAGCTGGCTGCCGGAAGACCTGCGCGGGCTTCGTGTTCTCGACGCCGGTTGTGGCACTGGCGCGCTGTCCGTGGAGGCAGCCCGACGCGGGGCGCAGGTGGTTGCTATCGACCTGTCGCCGACACTGATCGAACTGGCTCGCGAGCGGGTACCGGCCGAGATCGGCGACGGCAGTATCGACTTTCGGGTCGGCGACATGTCCGAAGTGGATCGGGATGATTTCGATCACGCCGTCGCGATGGATTCTGTCATTCACTACAACTCGCACGACGCGGTGAATGTACTCGGCCAGCTGGCGTCAAACGTCTCCACGAGTATCCTGTTCACCTTTGCACCACGCACCCCGCTACTGTCGATCATGCATGCGACGGGCTCGCTGTTTCCGCGCGGTGATCGCGCTCCATCCATTGAGCCAATCGGCGAACAAAAGCTGTTCCGGCAGCTCGACACGGCAGAATCTCTCAGCCAGTGGCGGCGCGACCGGAGTCATCGGGTGAAAAGCGGTTTCTACACGTCACAGGCGTGTGAGCTGCGAAAGCTGTAGGAAGCTGCAATGAAACGCTCGGTAGCTTTCACGCAGGCGTTCATGTCGCGCTTGGGCAATCGCTGGATGCCGTTTGCGGACGCAGTGACAGAGGAGGTGCCTCTGGGGCGCCTGCTGCGCCTGTCACTGTTCCAGATATCAGTGGGCATGGCTTTTGTCCTGCTGAACGGCACGCTGAACCGCGTGCTGGTGCTCGAACTGGGACAGGCTGCCTGGCTGGTGTCACTGATGGTCTCGCTCCCCCTTGTTTTTGCGCCACTGCGCGCACTGATCGGTTTCCGCAGTGATCACCATAAGTCGGCCCTGGGCTGGCGCCGCGTGCCCTACATCTGGCTGGGTACGCTGACACAGTTCGGCGGCCTGGCAATCATGCCTTTCGCGCTGCTGGTACTTGCAGAGCCGTATTATGATGTCAGCTGGGTGGGGCCTGCGGCCGCGGCGCTGGCGTTCCTGCTGGTGGGCGCAGGCATGCATACTACCCAGACCGCCGGCCTGGCGCTGGCCACTGACCTTGGCACGGAGAAGACCCGCCCGCGCGTGGTGGCAATGATGTATGTAATGCTGCTGGTCGGCATGATTGGCAGCTCATTCCTGTTCGCCTGGCTCCTTTCCGACTTCACACAGTTGAAACTGATCAAGGTTGTTCAGGGTGCGGCGGCGCTGACCGCGCTGTTCAATATTATTGCGCTGTGGAAACAGGAACCCCGCAACCCTGGCCGCAACCGCGGCGCGCCACGGCCACCCTTCTCTGTGGCGTGGGCGCAATTCCGTCAGCAGGGCCGCACAATGCGCTTGCTACTCGCAGTGGGGCTTGGCAGCGCGGGCTTCAGCATGCAGGACATTCTGCTTGAGCCCTATGGCGGCGAAGTGCTCGGCTTATCAGTCAGCGCGACCACCGGACTCACCGCTATTTTTGCCCTGGGTATGCTGGCCGCGTTTATTATTGCCTCGCGCCAGCTCAGCCAGGGCGCTGACCCGATACGTCTCGCGGCCTACGGGGCGGTCTCCGGAGTTTTTGCATTTTCCGCAGTCATCATGTCGGCTCCCCTGGAGTCGGCGATGCTGTTTCGCAGCGGCACGCTGGTCATCGGCTTCGGCAGTGGGTTATTTGCCGTCGGCACGCTGACCGCGGCCATGAACCTTGGCGAACAGGGTGGCGCCGGCATGGCGCTGGGTGCCTGGGGGGCGGTGCAGGCCACCGCCACCGGGCTCGCCATCGCCGCCGGCGGCGCCATCCGCGACATTGTCACACATATGGCTGAGGCGGGCACACTGGGCGTTGCCCTCAGCGGTCCGGCGACCGGCTACGGTGCCGTGTACCATCTTGAAATCGCGGTGCTGTTTGCCGCACTGATCACCATCGGGCCCCTGGTGCGGGGCCCTGGCGAGCTGGTGGTAAAGCGGCCAGCATTTTATCTGGCAGAGTTTCCCGAATGACAAGAGCCCAACTGGAGGTCTCGATATGACAGGTGCAATCACTGGCTACATCGACGTAGCACAACTGGCGTTATATGCGTTCTGGCTGTTTTTCCTGCTATTGGTGCTTTACCTGCACCGGGAGGGTAAACGCGAGGGCTACCCGCTGCTCACCGACGCCAACCGCAACGTTCGCGTGGTGGGGTTTCCGGATTTGCCCGATACGAAGGAATACCTGATGCCCCACGGTGAGGATTCCGTCATGGCGCCCCGCCAGGATCCTGCAGAGTACGAGGTGGCAGCTACCCCGCTGGACAACACCTTCGGGTCGGCTCTGCATCCCAGCGGCGATCCCATGCGCGACGGCGTTGGCCCGGCCGCCTGGGCGATTCGTCCGCAATTTCCGGACAGAACGATCGACGGTGAGCCGAAGATCGTTCCCATGCGCATTGCAACGGATTTCGGTGTGTCAGAGCATGATCCCGATCCCCGCGGCAAGGCGGTCTATGGCCTGGATGGCGAAAAAGCCGGTGAAGTCGTGGATCTCTGGGTCGATCGCGCAGAACCTCAGGTGCGGTACCTCGAATTAGCCTGCACCGGCTTTGGCACGGGTCATTCTGAGACCAGTGGTTCTGAAACCAGTGGTAGTGAAGGCGCCGCTGAAGCCAGTCCCCGTCGGGTCCTGCTGCCGATCACGCTGGCGCGTGTCAGCGCGAAAGATGGCACGGTGCGTGTTCGCTCGATCAAGGCGAAGCATTTTGCTAATGTGCCAACTCTGGCCAGCCACGATCAGACCACCCTGCAGGAAGAGGATCAGATCTGCGCTTATTACGGTGGCGGCAACATGTATGCAACAGCCGAGCGCACGGAGCCCCTGATATGAACGAGTACGAAATCGAACCCGTGAAAGGCCTGCCTGAAGATCTGCCGGCGGGCGAACACATGATTTGGCAGGGTGCCCCCCAGTGGTGGAGCATGGCCCGGCGCGCCTTCAAGCTGCAGCAGTTCGGTATTTACTTTGCTGTCCTGATCGGCGCGCACCAGATTATCCACTATAGCAGCGGTGGAGGCCTGGCGAGCGGGCTCTCCAGTCTGGCGTGGCAGACGGGTCTGGCGGCAATTACCCTGGGCATCCTCAGCGGGCTGGCCTGGCTATATGCCCGCAGTACGGTGTACACGATAACCAACAGGCGCATCGTGCTGCGTTTCGGCGTCGCGCTCCCCATGATGATCAACCTGCCGTTTGATCGGCTACACACAGCGGACCTATGGGCCTTCAAGGATGGCAGCGGCGACATCGCCCTGCGGCTCGAGGATGGAGAACGTATATCCTACTGGGCTTTATGGCCCCACGCCCGCCCCTGGCACTTTTCACCGGTTGTGCCGATGCTGCGCAATGTTCCTGAGGCGGCCAGCGTCGCCAGGCAGCTGGCTGCCGTTGTTGCCGAGCGCGTTGGCGATGCGCGCACCAACCCGGCAGTCGGGGAATCTGCAACGTCGGGGCGACAGCAGGACTCGCGCGAACTTGAACAGGGGGGAGCTCTGGCGTGAACCCACTGCGCTGGTCACCGACACGCTGGCTGGCCACGGCCGTCGGCGCCATCGTCATCCTGACGGTGGCAACGGTGGCCGCCATGCGTATGTCGGGCTTTACACCGGATACCTCTATCGACAGTCCGGTGGCGCATGAGGTCGCAGTGCGCTTCGTCGACATCGAAGGTGGCGAGGTCCATGTCTTTGAGCAGACGAGCGGCAGCCAGATAGCGACCCTTGAGCCGGCGCAGGACAGCTTCATCCGCGGGGTGATGCGTAGTATGGCGCGGGAGCGGCGCAGTCGGGATATCGACATGATGCCGCCCTTTCGTCTTGTTTCATTCGAAGATGGCAGTATGATAATAGAGGACCCTGCCGTGGGGATGCATATCAACCTGGTCGCCTTCGGCCCGACCAATATTGGTTCATTCCACACGCTGATGACCAAAGCCGTCGCAGCGACCCGGTAGCCTATCGTCATGTCAAGTCTGTTTCTCGCCATAGCGGTCGCTCTTCTGGGTTGGTGGCTCAGCACGGGCATCATTCTCTACCTCAATCTTCTGCCGAGGCGTAGCCATATCTGGAGCGTGCTGGGATTCGCTCTGCTGGCCCTGGGTAGCCTTGCCCTGCTTCCAGACATCGCGCAGCAGCAATCACAGACTGCCGCCGTCATGGGCTTCGCGGTCGCACTGGTCGTGTGGGGAGCCCTGGAAATAAGCTATCTTATGGGGTTTCTTACCGGCACAAACAGTCAGCCCTGCCCCGCAGGCGCGGCCGGCTGGCACCGCTTCCGGCTCGCTGTCGGCACCAGCATTCATCATGAACTGGCGGTAGTTCTGTGTGGCGCCGCCATTGTCGCTCTGTCCTGGGGAGAAACAAACCAGGTCGCCACAGGAACCTACCTGACCCTCTGGCTGATGCGCTGGAGCGCCAAACTGAATCTGTATCTGGGTGTTTCGAATTTCAACGAGCACTGGCTGCCGGAGCGCAACCGCTATCTGGTCAGCTACATGCGAACACGTGGCATGAACTGGCTCTTTCCCTTTTCGGTGGGGCTGGCGACGATTGTCGCAACGCTGCTTGCGATCGTCTCTGCATCTGCGGACGCTGCCTTCGACCGGCTGGCATCTGCCCTTGTCTGCACGCTTCTCGCACTGGCGATACTGGAACACTGGTTTCTGGTTCTGCCGGTGCGCGACAGTGCGCTGTGGCAGTGGGCCATCACGGCTGCCAACCGGGTTGGCGCCCGGACCAGCCAGCAAACCAGTGCGCGCAAGGCCGCGGCCTGTAAAGCATCGGTATCATCGGGATCTTCAACGCCCAGAATACCCGGATAGACCCCTGATAACCGGCGCCGTCAGCGCGCCTTGAGAAAAAGGCTGATCGTGTCAGATTTATTTGACAGATGCACACCAGGCTCCTAATCTGACAGGCAAAGAATCGAAAGTTAACGTACCCACTGCAAGGAAGCTGTCATGTGTCATTTCTCTACTGCGATAGGGGAGTTACTGCCAGGACAGTTGTACCGCAGCGTACACTAGGAGATGCTAGATGAGCGCACTGGTCAAAGTACCTGACTATCTCGCACGCTCAAGTGGTGAAACCGATCAATTGCCGCCACTTTTTAGTTCAACACACGCGCCGGGACTGACTGCCGGAGAATATGCTGATGTTCTGTCCTCATGGAGTACAACAGGCAGCCGGAGCATCGCGATTCACATACGCCTTCCCTTTTGCCCTTCGCGATGCCTGAGCTGCGATCACCACACGACAGTAACGCACAACGGCGATGCGATCGACGATTACCTGAACTGCCTTGAGCAGGAAATCACCATGGTCACCGATCGTATCGGGCGTCATCTGCCACTGACGCAGCTGCACCTCGGCGGCGGCACCCCCAATTATCTGAGCGACACCCAGCTATCACGACTGATGGACATCATCGATAGCCATTTCGGGGTTTCCAGCGAGACCGAGACGTCACTCGAGGCCAACCCGAAGCGTTGTTCACCCACGCAGCTCGCACTCCTGAAAGGACTTGGCTTCGGCATCATCAATTTCCAGGTAAGGGATATCGACAGCGCCGTGCAACTCGCCGTTGGCCGCTCACATTCCCTGCCCATGTTGCAGGACGTTCTGGCCAGCGCCCGCAGCGAGGGTTTCGAGACCATTGGCATGGATCTGGTCTACGGTCTCCCCAACCAGACCCTCGGCAGCATTCAGGAAACAGTAGGGCGTATGCTTGACCTGGCGCCCGAGCGCATCGTCTGTCAGTCTTTTTCCCGGCGTCCCGACATTTTCAAGCACCAGCGTGCCATCGAGCCGTCCAGCCTTCCCTCACTGGCCGACAAAGTCGCCATGTTCAACAGCGCCTGCGAATCAATGCTCGACAACGATTATGACTGGGTGGGACTCGACTGTTTTGCGCACCGCGACGATCCACTTGCCATCGCCCGTCTCGATGGCAAGCTACACCGGAACTGGGTTGGCTACACCGCACACCACGCCGGCGACCTGTTTGGCTTTGGCGCGGATGCCATCAGCCAGATCGGTTCTGCGAACGTTCAGAATCAGGTCCACCTGGATGACTGGCGCGAGTCAATTCAGGGGGGGCAACTGCCGTTGCAGTCCGGGATGCTGGTCAGTGACGCCGAGCGCAGACGTCGTCAGGCAATGAATGACCTGATGTGTAACCTCGAACTGGCCGATTATCGGGATCTACTCGACACCACCGGCGAGAGCAATACACTTGCGGAACTCGCCCGTGATGGCCTCGTGCAGGTGACACCTGAAAAGATCAAAGTGACGGAGTATGGTCGCTTTGCGCTCCACCAACTCTGGGGGGATGCCTCACCACATTTCCGCGGGCTTGGGGTCCTCTGAGTGGTCCTCGGCAGGAGCTATAAATAACGCATCAATATCCGGCAGGTAGCGGTTACGTAGCTGCTGCCACTCCATCTGGAACCAGGGCGTTAGTGATTCCGGAGCTGTCATCAGCCAATCATCCACGGCGTCGACGTGAAACCAGCCCCATTCCGAGATCTCACTGCGGTTAACCTGCAAGCCGCTTTCATCCTCCAGACTGCCGATATAAACCGAGCAGAGCTCATGCTCCGAGCCAAGACCCGCGTAATTGGCCTGGTACTGGAAACGATAAAGATAGTGAAGCTGGGAAGAAACGCCGAGTTCCTGCTCGAGACGGCGCGCTGTCGCCACGCTGTTGCACTCGCCACGTCTGGGATGGCTGCAACAGCTGTTGGTCCAGTAACCCGGCCACAGTGGTTTTTCTGCGCTGCGCCGATGCAGCAGGACATGCTCTGGGTCGCGAAAAAGAAAAACCGAAAACGCGCGATGCAGCTTGCCGTCACCGGCGTGAACGTTTAGCTTGCTATCAAAGCCGCAGGGTTCATCCTGCGCGTTCACCAGAATAAGGGGCTCTTCGGCAAACGAAACCTGCTGCCATCGCGCTTCGCGCATAAGAGACCTCCTGACCGCGTCGCGGCGACAGAAATAAAGATGCCCCGCGTGCCGACAGGGTCGTCACGCAGGGGCTGATACAGGTCAGGAGCTACGCCCGCCATCACTGACGGACTTTACTCCTGAGTGATCCCTGGGGACCGATCGGTCGTTGAGCTAACTCCGCGACTCCGGCAGTGGCGCCATTTGCTCGGCATCGGCGCCCGCGACTGCACTTGCCTCAAGCCAGTTGAAGCGCTCTGTGCTCAGCAGGATAAAGTGAATCAACAATGCCAGGGTGAACAGAAACGCGGCTGTCGCGATCAGAATTCGTCTGGGGTCAAAAATCAGCCAAAGTCTATACATATTAAATACTCCTGTGTGTTTTATTGCGGTTTATCAAAACCATCTCCGACGTCACCGCGATAGTTAACGTGGTGCCACTTACTGGACGAGCCAGGGCTGCCACATCCAGACCAAGATGTGGGCAACCACGGCAATGGCGGTGAAGCCCAGAAATCCTTGCACAAAAAAGCTGTGGAATTCTTTGGCTTCGTCAGCAGACAGCCCGGAAAGGCTAGTGTTATCACTCATGGTGTATATCTCCCAAATGAGTTTCAGTTTTAACACCCCGCGCAATAACGCTCGGGATGCTCTCCACACCTGCCTGTTGACCCGTAGGTCTTGAGCCGGTGATTACCCTTGAACCTGGTCGATAAGGCGACATGCGCGTGGGCGACATGCGCGTGGGCGACATGCGCGTGGGCGACATGCACACCCCTGACCCGGTCAGGATTCGTTCTGGACCAGTGGTGCAGTCCCTGCCCCTCCGGTCCCCGTCAGACATTACCGACGTATTAATTTCAGCCTCCCTTATACATGTCGACCGCAACACCGGTCTTTTTGCTCAGGCTGGGGAACTTATCGATCATCGGTGCGCCGTACAGTGGCTTGTAGGCTCCCTGGTGGCAGGTCTTGCAACTCACCTTGAGGGGATCTCCCAACGGCCCCTTGCGGGAGTCCGGCAGCCAGTCTGCCGTCGCGTCGATGTAGGCATTGTTCATTTCCCGCACCATCCGTATGGCATGCCATGCCTTCAGGCGCGTCGGGGGACTCTGCTCCCAGTCCGAGAACGCGCGACTGTTGTGACAGTAGGTGCAGTTCGCGTTGAGGGAATCGGAGAAGTGCATCATCAGACCGTAGGTCCACTCGGTCTGCTTGATCGAGGTCCGGTTACCCGCGGGAAGCGCGGTCTGTGACGCGACGCGGATGTTGTAGTCTTCCGAAAGAAAAGGCGTCAGTGGATCATAAGGCAATGAGGCGTAAGCGACCGTTTCGGCGCCGGCAATGTTCTGTTCTGCCCTCGCCAGTCCCCTGGCGTGCGGACCGCCCGGATCCTCTGCCCAGACGTACTCAGGTACCGGCTGCCCACGGTGGCAGGTGTAACAGGTCACACCGCTTGGCGCCACATGGTTACTGCCCCAGTCCTCATTGGCGCGCTGGGTCATGGCAAACATTACTCTGGAGACGCGCTTGGTATACGGCGCTTCGCTGGCAAAGTTGTTGCCCTCGTGACAGTAAGTACAGCCCTCCTCGGGCGACACCCACTCCGTAATCGATGCCATCACGCGAGTGAACTGGCCGACGCTCAGGTCTCCCAATACCTCTACGTTCTGGTAAATGTCGCCGGCCTTGGGGCCATCATCATCGGGGACCTGTTCAGATACCTCCGGGGGCATGTTGGCGGCGACACTTGCCGCCCTGGCATCGGGATTGACCACCACCTCCATGCCGGTGCCGCGATAGCCGCGCTGTACCGCATCTACCGGTGGCGGCTCACAGGCGGCCAGGGTAAGCGTGGCAAGCGCGGCACCGACCACGGGTAAACGAAGGTTGCGTATCATTTTCATTGTCCAGCTCCCGTTGTCAGCGGATCCTGCATCGGCATGGCCTCGAGCGCGGGGTATGCCGGCGCAATGCCGTGTTTGACACCCCAGAGGTACCAGTTGTCGACAACCGTGCCGGTCAGCAGAATACCGATACCACCTGTTATGACGGTCAGTACGGCGAACCAGAGACCCCAGCGGTGGATGGACTCCATTGTGGCGTTGAAGCCCATGGTCCAGCGCCAGAACAATCCGGCCCGTTCCGACGCGGTGCCCCGGTAAGCGATCTGGTCGATCTCGCGGTCGCCACCGTAACGGCTGGTTGCCAGAATGGTCGCCCCGTGCATGGCGAACAGCAGCGTCGACCCATAAAGGAAGACAATAGACAGCATATGGAACGGGTTGTAGAACAGATTGCCGTAGCGAATCGAAAAAGCAGCTGTCCAGTCAAGGTGCGGGAAGATGCCAAAGGGCACCGCCTCACTCCAGCTACCCATCAGTATCGGGCGAATGAAGCCCAGCACGAGGTACAACCAGATGGCGCCGGCAAATGCCCAGGCGATATGTGTCCCCATGCCGTTCTTGCGTGCCAGATTGTAGGTTCTAACCCACCAGAGCAGGATGGATGCCGTGAGGAAGAAGCCCGCCATCAGCCACCAACCACCATCGTGCAGTGGCGGAATGCTTAGACCGTATTCCGGGGGTGGCGGCTCAAGCGCCAGCCAGAACAGCTGTCTCAGGAACTGTACCGGATCCCAGTTTACCGAAGCCCACATGTTGAGACCGATTATCTCAAAGGCGATAAAACCGCAGATCAGGGACAACACGCCGGTGAAGCCAAGATAGATCGGGCCGAGCTGCGCGTCACCGATCTTGCCCAGCCAGTAGTTTTCCGACGCGCCGGTGCGATAAATATTGTCGCTGCCAAGGTCGGTGCCGTCGTAGATCGGTGCCGTCACCTGGACGCGGGTAAAAATGTTTTGATATTCAGCCATGCTGTTGTTCTCCGCTTAGTTCCAGATAGGCAGTTCGAGCCACCAGTTCCACCATTCCGGCCAACCCCGGGTCCAGAACGGTCCACTGATGATAATGCATACTGCACTCCAGAACCCGGCCGACAAGGCCAGAAACAGGCCCAGACGGTGGATGCCGAGGGCACCGATGGAATAGCCGATGTCGTCACGGAAGAAGGAGTTCTCATATTCCGCGCCTTTCATAGGCTCGCCCTTCTTCGGGTTGGTCACGGACAGAATGAGACCGCCGTGCAGGGACAGCGCCAGCGTTGTCGTGAAGAAGAAGGTGATCGCGAGCATGTGCGCCGGATTGTAGTGGAAGTGCAGGTACTGGTAGCCCACATTAGACACCCAGTCGAGGTGGCTGAGGATCCCGTACGGGAAACCGTGCCCCCAGGCGCCCATAAGCAGCGGGCGGAAAATCACCAGCGTGACGTACGCAAAGACCGCAACGCTGAAGGCAAAGGGAATGTGCAGCCCCATGCCGAGCTTGCGCGATATCTCTGCCTGCCGCAGCACCCAGGATACAAATGCCCCGGTAGCGCAGATCGTAATGATCTGCCAGAGACCGCCTTCAGCGAGGGGGGCCAGTCCAAGCCCATAGCTGAGGTCCGGCGGTGCAATATTGATCTGCCAGATGTTCCAGGTGTCCCCCATGGAGGCGCCGTAAATAATCAGGAGCGTACCCAGAATACTGAAGAAGGCCGTCGTGACACCGAAGAAGCCGACATAGAACGGCCCTACCCAGAAGTCGAACAGATCGCCCCCGATGAGGGTCCCTCCCCTGACCCTGTATTTTTTCTCGAAACTCAGCATTGTCATCGTTCTTCCTCCGGCCCGGCAGCGGAACCTGTCAAATTAAACCAACACATCACCGGGACCCGGTCCCGACGCCAGGCATCGGTCATAGCAGACTGACACCGCCTGTTCTTTTCTTTCCTTTGCATGAGTGCCTTCCCGGACTCAGCGCATGAACGCATAGGGAATCACCGTGTAGGCCGTGCGCCTGGCTTCGGCAAACAGGGATTCACCGCGCGCTGCTCTCGATGACAGCGGCCGCAGTTTACGCGGCAGCAGGCGACTCACCGCCGCCACCACCAGAAACCACAGGAGTGACACCGCAATCAGCAGCCGAAACTCGATCCGGTCATGCAGAGGCGTCGCATGTGATACGGTTTGCGTAGATGTAGACGTTTTCATAATGCTCTCCTCGCCTCGCAATGGGGGCTTTTCAATACAAGGTGCGCGCACCGGACAGGAGCCACACCATCAATACGTGTCTTTGTTGCCATGACAGTCATGCCACCACGCCGGTGGCCAGGACCTGACGCGCCGCCTGCAGGTGACCTACCGTGACCTGCTCGTCGCCGCTTACCCGCGCCGCACTTTCGGCTGCATCCCGCAACCGTTTGGCCGCCGAGATCCGCACAAGAATGGGCTCTGCGGCAACCAGCTTGTCAAGCTCCAGCTCCGCCGCGGCTTCCCAGGCGATCGAGGCGCGTTCACGTGTCGGCGTTGCCGGCGCGCGGTCCAGATCTGAGCCCAGCGGCAGAATATTGAACAGCGCATCGAACAGGGCGTTACACACCTCCTGGATGATGTAGCAGGCGCCGCCATAACCCATAAAGGGTGTGCCCGTGTGCCGGCGGATCACCGTGCCGGGCAGCGATGCGGGAATGTACACGCCGCGAACACCGGTCTCGGCCATGTACATGCGCTCGTTGTAGCTGCCGAACAGCACCAGCGGTGACTTTGTCTGCACGGCTTCGCGTATCGCGTTGTTGTCCGGCTTGACTCCGGCACGACGCTCAAAGGCGAAGTTACAG
>JBHEPQ010000230.1:0-11224 GCA_046260215.1 Chromatocurvus sp. | reverse complement strand
ATGTAAGGAATCTCGGCACCATTGCACGCCGTCAAGTACCGGGGATGAAGCATGCTGATTGTTGTCAGTGGCTTCCGTCCTCATGACCCAGATAGAAAATGGAGACTCCATGAAGGTTCTAGTCGCTGTGAAACGCGTCGTTGACTATAACGTCAAAGTGCGCGCCAAGGCCGATGGAACAGACGTCGACCTGAATAACGTCAAGATGTCCATCAACCCGTTCTGCGAGATCGCCGTAGAAGAGGCTGTGCGCCTGAAGGAAGCCGGTGTGGCAACGGAGGTTATTGCTGTCTCCATTGGGGAGAAAGCCTGCCAGGAACAGATACGAACTGCTCTCGCGCTGGGTGCTGACAGGGGCATCCAGGTTGAGACTGAGGGCGCAGTCGAGCCCCTCGCGGTCGCCAGGCTGCTCAAGGGCGTTATCGAGAAGGAGCAACCGCAGCTGGTGATTCTGGGCAAGCAGTCGATCGATGGCGACAATAACCAGACCGGACAGATGCTGGGCGCGCTGGCAAACATGGCCCAGGGCACCTTCGCTTCGGTGATTGATGTCGGTGACGACAGCGTCAAGGTTACACGCGAGATAGATGGCGGCATGCAGACGATCAAGCTGAGATTGCCGGCTATCATCACAACAGACCTGCGTCTCAACGAGCCACGCTATGCATCGCTGCCCAATATCATGAAGGCAAAGAAGAAAACGCTTGATGTATTCACGCCGGGGGATCTGGGCGTTGAGATCAGCAAGCATCTGACCCTTATCAAGGTAGAGCCACCGGCGGAACGCCAGGCGGGCATCAAAGTGGGAGACGTTGATCAGCTCGTGGACAAACTCAAGAATGAAGCAAAGGTGATCGGATGAGCACGCTGGTAATTGTAGAACATGACAACGAGACACTCAGCCCGGCAACACTCAATGCCATGGCCGCGGCACAGGCTCTGGGAGCAGAAATCGATATGCTGGTCGCCGGCTCCGGATGCGCGGACATTGCCGATGCCGCGGCCGGCATTCCCGGCGTCGGCAAGGTGTTTTGCGCCGACAACAGTGCGTATGCAAATCAGCTGGCAGAGAATGTCAGTCTGCTGGTCGCCGAGCTTGCGTCTGCCTACGATAATATCGTCGCCGCGGACACGACCAACGGCAAGAACATCATGCCGCGCGTCGCCGCATTACTGGATGTTGCCCAGGTATCCGACGTCATTTCCGTGGAATCAGCAGACACCTTCAAGCGCCCGATTTACGCCGGTAACGTGATCGCCACGTTCCAGAGCAGCGATGCGAAAAAGGTGCTTACGGTGCGTGCCACAGCGTTCGACCCCGTCGCGGCGGATGGCGGTTCTGCCAGCGTGGAAGCCCTTGACGCGGTGCACGACGCGGGCCTGTCCGAGTTTGTCAGCCAGGAAATTGCAGAATCAGATCGTCCCGAGCTGACCGCAGCCCCGGTGGTGATTTCCGGTGGTCGAGGCATGCAGAACGGCGACAACTTCAAGCTGCTCGAGGGCATTGCAGACAAGCTCGGCGCTGCCATGGGTGCCTCGCGCGCGGCAGTCGACGCCGGTTTTGTGCCCAACGACATGCAGGTGGGCCAGACCGGCAAGATTGTTGCTCCGGATCTTTATATCGCGGTCGGTATTTCCGGCGCGATTCAGCACCTGGCGGGCATGAAGGACTCCAAGACAATCGTTGCCATCAACAAAGATGAGGATGCGCCCATTTTCCAGGTTGCGGATTACGGACTCGTCGCAGATCTTTTCAACGCCCTGCCGGAGCTGGAATCCAAACTCTGAATTACGCCCGGTTGCCTGGAACCGGCGTGCGGCTCACTCGTAACGTCGGGCCCTGACCAGTCGATCGGGGGCATTTCGTTTTGCCTGGTCTGCATCAGGCGTGTCGCCGGAGCGTCAGGCGCGTCGACGGAATAGGGGTAATGGCTGCTCAATCGAGGCCTGGTAGTGGTCCGAGAATGCCTGTATCCGCTCCAGGGCAGGCTGTAGACGTGACTCATCGTCGGGCTGAAACGCGTCATAACCGCAGCGATGCAGATACTGCACCTGATCCGGCAGTATGTGGCCGCGGGCTCTCAGCTCACCCCGGAACCCCAGCTCACGCAATTCGCGAGCCATGGAGAAGCCGCGGCCGTCGGTAAAAGCCGGAAAGTACACTGCAACCAGCTGCAGAGCGGGCAAACTCCGTGCGAGCGCAGAGCAGTCATCACCGGGCTGCAGCTGCACTGCACCAGCTGTGTCGGGCCCGCCAGCGTTGAGCCAGGCAGATAGTGTGCAGACCCGGTCGCTGTCGTTGCCATCGACGTCTTCGGCTGCGGGAAAGCGCCAGGAGTCATCGACGATGGCCTTATTGCGGATCAGCGCGGGCATAAACTTTCTCCTTGAACGGGGCCATGCCAATGCGACGGAAGGTCTGCAGAAAAGTTTCTTCCTCCGCCTGTCGCTCAGAAACATAGACCGACAGAATTTTTTCGATAACATCCGGCATATCCGCACGGCTGAACGATGGCCCGAGTATCTTGCCGATGCTGGCTTCCCTGGACTGACTTCCGCCGAGTGACACCTGGTAGAACTCCTCACCTTTCTTGTCGACACCAAGCACGCCGATGTGGCCGATGTGGTGATGTCCACAGGCATTCATGCAGCCGCTGATATTCAGCTCAAGCGGCCCGAGATCGTGCAGATAGTCCAGATCGTCGAAGCGCTCCTGTATCGCCTCGGCGACCGGAATCGACTTGGCATTGGCCAGGGAGCAGAAGTCACCACCCGGACAACAGATGATGTCCGTGAGGGATCCGGCGTTGGGGCAGGCAAGACCTGCGCCCTGCAGCGAGTGCCACAGGGAATGCAGATCGCGGGCCCGCACATCGGCCAGAACAATATTCTGCTGATGGGTCGTGCGCAATTCGCCAAAGCTGAACCTCTCACAGAGATCCGCAAGCAGGTCGAGTTGACGATCCGTCACATCTCCCGGCGGGTTGCCCGTCGCTTTCAGGGATACCGTGACGGCGCGATAGCCGGGAACCCGGTGTAGCATGGTGTTGTGGCGCAGCCAGGCGGCAAACAGTGAGTCTGAAGCGGCGGCATGATCGGCATGAGCCTCTTCAGCAGCGGCCTCAAGGCGCTCGTACGGCGGTGGGGCAAAAAAACCCGCCATGCGCCGTATCTCGTTCTCTGTCAGCGTCGTAGGGCCGTCTTTCAGGCCGGCCCACTCAGCTTCCACGGCATCGCGAAAGGCGTCGACGCCCATGGCCTTGACCAGAATCTTGATGCGCGCCTTGTACTTGTTATCGCGGCGACCGTGCTTGTTATAAACCCGCAATATCGCTTCGAGATAGCTCAGCAGGTGGACCCTGTCCAGCCATTCACATATCTCACTGCCGATAACCGGCGTACGGCCCAGGCCACCACCGACGAGCACGCGAAAGCCCAGCTCCCCGGCAGCATTGGGATGTAGCTCCAGACCTATGTCATGGGCACGTATTGCGGCTCGATCTTCATGACTGCCACATACGGCAATCTTGAATTTGCGCGGTAAAAAGGCGAACTCCGGATGCAGTGTCGACCACTGGCGGATCATCTCACAGTAGGGGCGTGGATCATCAATTTCGTCGGCCGCCACCCCGGCGAACTGGTCCGTTGTCGTGTTGCGGATACAGTTGCCGCTGGTCTGTATCGCATGCATCTGAACACTGGCGAGCTCCGCCAGAATATCGGGGACCTCGTCAAGGCGCGGCCAGTTGATCTGGATATTCTGACGTGTGCTGATGTGGGCATAGCCCTTATCGTATTCACGTGTAATCTGAGCGAGTTTTCGCACCTGCGCTGCACTGAGCAGACCGTAGGGCACGGCGATCCTGAGCATCGGCGCCAGGCGCTGTATGTAAAGTCCGTTCTGCAGACGCAAGGGTAGAAATTCGGCTTCAGTGAGTTCACCGCCGAGGTAACGCGCGGTCTGATCGCGGAACTGGGAGACCCGCTCATCAACAAGTTGCTGATCGTAATGGTCGTAGGAGTACATGCAACGTCCCAACGTGATCGACTGAGACGACGTACTTTAACAGAATAAAAATGGCAACATATATTCTTTTTATTTATATGACTAGAACTGATCCACAGGGGTTCTGACCTGCGACGCTGCTGTTATAATGTTACCTGTGGAAACACGAGCAGACGGTCAGCACGTGTGAGTAATAACCGAAAGCGCATAAACCTCTTCTATCCGGGAACAATTTTTATGGTACAGCCAGACAAGACGCCAAGAGACGGTGGCGTCGATGCGATCGCAGCCACCGCTATCATCACCATTGTGGTTGTTGGACTGACCATCTGGCTGTCCGGAATGCCGGCCTGACGCGGGCTTGACTATCAGATGGGGCGTCAGCCTGCCGCCTTGAGAACCACCTGCACGAGCAGATAGACCCCCCCGATAAACAGAGCAGTAAAGAGGAGCCCGGCGACAATAAAGGTGCCCGCGCTTCCCTCGGAAAAGTCTCGCTCGCGATTTTTACTGCTTTGAACGCCAAGGCCTGCAGCGAAGACGCTGGCAATAACCTGCCGGGGTTTCAGGCTTTTCTCCGGTTTTTCAGGGCCTTCTGGTCTGGCGTCATCGTCATTGTCGGCGTTATCGCCTGTCTGCTCATCGTGTTGCATACTGTCAGTGGCCTTACTCTAGATTGGGTGCCAGCCAGCGCGCGAGTTCGTTGCGGGGCATGCCTTTGCGCTCCGCAAGACTCTCCAGCTGATCATTGCCGATTTTTCCGACCGCAAAATAGCGCGAGTCGGGATGCGAATAGTACCAGCCGCTGACAGAGGATGCGGGATCCATCGCGTAGCTCTCAGAGAGCGTGACGCCGCATTTCGCCTGTGCGTCCAGCAGCCGGAAGAGGGTGGCTTTTTCCGTGTGATCAGGGCAGGCCGGGTAGCCCGGCGCCGGACGTATGCCACGGTAGCGCTCGCGGATCAGTTCCATGTTGCCCAGCGCCTCATCCGGCGCATAACCCCAGAGCTCCCTACGCACTTCACGGTGCAGACATTCGGCGAACGATTCCGCAAGGCGGTCTGCGAGGGACTTCAGGAGAATGCTGTTGTAATCGTCGTTTGCGGCCTCGAATTCTGCAGCCCGACTCGCCGCACCATGGCCCGTAGTCACGCAGAACCCCCCGAGATAGTCCGCTGTGCCCGCAGGCGCAACATAATCGGCAAGGCTCAGGTTGGCTTCGCCGCTGGGTTTTTCCACCTGCTGGCGCAGCGGGTGGAGACGCGCGCGCTCACTGTTGCGCTGCTCATCATTGAACAGCACAATATCGCCATTCTGCTCGTTGGCCGGCCAGAAGCCGACCACACCGCGAGCCGTGAGCCACTTCTCGCTGATAATGCGTTCCAGCATATCGCGGGCATCGCTATAGAGTTCGCGTGCCTGCGGACCAACGACCGCATCGTCGAGGATCGCAGGGTATTTGCCCGCTAACTCCCAGGTGATGAAAAATGGCGTCCAGTCAATCGTGTCTACCAAGGACTCCAAAGGGTAATCGTCCAGTGTCTCCAAGCCCAGCAGGGTCGGCACCGGCGGCTCGTAGCCGCTCCAGTCCGGCGCCAGACGGTGTTCTATGGCTGCCCCGAAGGACAGGCGACGGGCGCGCGGCTTGCGATTGGCCACGCGCTCGCGCACATCAATATATTCCTGCCGCCGTGCGTCCACGAAATCTGCCTTGTGTTCACTCACAAGGTGTGTCGCCACCGATACGCTGCGCGAGGCGTCGGGAACGTAAACCACACAGTCGTTGCTGTACTGCGGCGCAATCTTGACAGCGGTGTGCGCCTTGGAGGTCGTCGCGCCCCCGATCATCAGGGGCACCTGAAACGCCTGGCGCTGCATCTCCGCCGCGACATGCACCATCTCGTCCAGGGAGGGCGTGATCAGGCCGCTGAGGCCGATCATGTCGACATTCTTCTCGCGCGCGACGCTGAGTATTTTCTCGCAATGCACCATCACACCAAGATCGATCACTTCAAAGTTGTTGCACTGCAGGACAATGCCGACGATGTTTTTCCCGATATCGTGAACATCACCCTTGACCGTTGCCATGAGAATACGCCCGTTGGTCTGTGCGCCCTCTGACTTCTCTTCTTCAATATATGGCTGCAGGTAGGCCACGGCCTGCTTCATGACACGGGCGCTCTTGACCACCTGTGGCAGAAACATCTTGCCCTCGCCGAACAGGTCGCCGACGATATTCATGCCGTCCATGAGCGGCCCCTCGATAACCTCGATAGGGCGTTCGAACAACTGCCTCGCCGACTCTGCGTCATCCTGTATGTAGCCGTTGATACCCTTGACCAGCGAATGCTCAAGACGCTTCGCCACCGGCCACTCGCGCCAGGCCAGGTCCTCCTTGCGCTCCGCTGTCTTGCCGTCGTCGCGATATTTCTCGGCCATTTCAAGCATCTGCTCGGTGGCATCGTCCCTGCGGTTGAGAATGACATCCTCAACGGCGTTGCGAAGTTCCGCCGGCAGTTCGTCGTATACCGCCAGCTGTCCGGCATTGACTATGCCCATGTTCATACCGGCACGTATTGCGTGGTAAAGAAACACGGAGTGGATGGCTTCACGAACCGTGTTGTTACCGCGGAAGGAGAACGACACGTTGGAAACGCCACCGGACACCAGCGCGCCTGGAAGCTCCGAGCGGATATAGCGTGTCGCCTCAATGTAATCGACGGCGTAGTTGTTGTGTTCTTCGATACCGGTGGCCACGGCAAAAATATTGGGATCGAAAATGATGTCGTTGGGGTTGAAGTCCAGTTGATCGCGCAATAGTGAGTAACAGCGCAGGCAGATATCCTTGCGCCGCTGCAGCGTGTCGGCCTGGCCGTCTTCGTCAAAAGCCATGACTACCACGGCGGCACCATAACGCTGGCACAGGCGGGCCTGCTCCAGAAACTCGTCCTCACCGGATTTCAGGCTGATGGAGTTGACCACGGGCTTGCCCTGAATGCATTTCAGTCCGGCCTCGATGATGCTCCACTTCGAGGAGTCGACCATGATCGGCACCCGGGAAATATCCGGTTCCGAGGCGATCAGGTTGAGGAAGGTCACCATGGCCTCTTCGGACTCGAGCATGCCCTCATCCATGTTGATATCGATGATCTGGGCACCGTCCTCTACCTGCATTTTCGCAACCTCGAGTGCCGCCTCGTAGGCGCCGTCAAGGATCAGGCGCTTGAAGCGGGCTGAGCCCGTGACGTTGCAGCGCTCGCCGACATTGACGAACAGGCTGTCGGCGTCAATATTGAATGCCTCGAGTCCACTCAGGCGACAGGCAGGCGGGCGTTCGGGAATTGCTCTGGGTTTCACGTTCGCGACTGCCCGTGCAACCGCGGCGATGTGTGCGGGTGTCGTGCCACAGCAACCGCCGGCCAGGTTGAGGAAACCCCGCCGTGCAAACCCTTGAAAATCCTCGAACATCTCCTCGGGCTGCTCATCATAATCGCCAAAGGCGTTGGGCAGCCCGGCGTTCAGGTGAGCACTGAAGTAGCACTCGGCGACGTTTGACAGCTCCTCGAGGAATGGCCTGACTTCCTTGAATCGCCGACCGCAGTTGCTGCCGACGATGAGCGGTCGCGCATGCGCGATGGCGTTGTAGAATGCCTCCGCGTTCTGCCCGGAAAGCAGGCGGCCGCTGGTGTCGGGGAAGGTCACCGTGATCATCAGCGGCAGGCTGTAGCCGAGGCCGTCGAACACCTGCTGGCAGGCAAAAATTGCCGCCTTGGCGTTGAGCGTGTCAAAAATAGTCTCGATCAGCAGAATATCGACCCCGCCCCTGACCAGGGCATCGGCGGCCCCGGCATAATCCGCGACCAGCGTATCGAAATCGATATTGCGTGCCCCTGGATTGTTGACATCCGGGGAGATTGAGGCGGTGCGCGGCGTCGGCCCAAGAACACCGGCGACAAACCGGGGGCGCGAAGGATCCTCCGCCATCGCCTCGTCGGCAAACTGCCGCGCAATGCCAGCCGCCGCCAGGTTGAGCTCCTCAACCAGGTCGGAGAGGCCGTAATCTGCCTGTGCCACCGCGGTGGAATTGAAACTGTTGGTCTCGATTATCTCGGCGCCGGCTGCAATGAAGTCGCGATGGATGCGCGCGATGAGGTCCGGGCGGGTCAATACCAACAGGTCGTTGTTGCCCTTCAGGTCACCGTCGAAGTCAGCGAAGCGTTCACTGCGGTAATCCGCGTCCGACAGTCCCTCGGCCTGGATCATGGTGCCCATGGCACCATCGATGACGAGAATACGTTGCTCGAGCGCGTCTTTCAGGGCGCTTTCGGTGTTGCGTGCACGCATAATGGCAGGGGATTCGGCGACGGTCATGTTGTCTATCATTGTCGTTGCAAAGCCGTCTAGTTTAGCAGACACGGGGTAGAAAAGGTGTCCACGGTGGCATCCGGGTAGAGACAGACCCGTTCAGTTTGCTATAGTACTTGAGTAATTTGGTCAGGAAGCAGAGCGCTATGATTACGATAACCGATTCAGCACAGGAATATCTCGCGGAATTACTGGCAAAGCAGGAAGACGCCCTGGGCGTCCGGGTTTTTATCAACCAACCCGGGAGCCCCCAGGCCGAGACCTGCATTGCCTACTGCCGCGAGGGCGAAGTCAAAGACGACGATGTCGCGCACGATTACGAAAAGATCAAAGCCTGGTTCGATCCCCGAAGCGTCCCCTTTCTTGAGGACGCACTGGTGGACTATGCGAAGGATCGCATGGGGGGACAGCTGACAATCAAGGCCCCCAACGCCAAAATGCCGCGGGTGGACGAAAACAGCACGATGGAGGATCGCATCAACTACCTGCTGTACAACGAGGTCAACCCCTCACTGGCGGCCCACGGTGGTGAGGTATCGCTGATCAAGATCACGGATGACAATTTTGCCGTTCTGCAGTTCGGAGGAGGCTGTCAGGGTTGCAGCGCTGTCGACATCACATTGAAAAACGGCGTCGAACAGACCCTGCTCGACCAGATACCGGACCTGTCCGGCGTCAGGGACATGACAGATCACACAGACCGCTCCCAGGCATATTACTGATAACGTCGGGGCAGCAGGGAATGGGCGTCGGCCTCCTTATGTGGGCCGGCGACCATCATGCGGGCCGGCGACCATCACCGACCTCCCGACGGCCGGGAAGCACGCCGCGGAGTTTGTCGGCGGCATCCCGCAGACAGCGCTCGGTATCCTCCCAGCTGATGCAGCCATCGGTCACGGAGACGCCGTAGGACAGCAGTGAAGGGTCTGCTGAGACGGATTGTGAGCCGGCATTGATGTTGCTCTCGACCATCAGACCAATGATCGAGCGGTTTCCCTCCCTGATCTGGGTCACAATGTCCTCAACCACCAGCGGCTGTAAGTCGGGCTGTTTGTTGGAGTTGGCGTGGCTGCAGTCGACCATGATATTGGGAGCACAGCCCGCTGCGGTCAACGCCTCTTCGCACAACCTGATATTCACCGAGTCGTAATTCGGGCCAGTACTGCCGCCCCGCAGCACCACATGACCGTAGCGGTTGCCACGGGTCGTAAACACCGAGACCTGTCCCTGCCGATTGATACCCAGGAAGCGGTGAGCACGTGCCGCCGACTTCAATGCATTGGTCGCGACGTCAAGGTTACCGTCTGTGCCATTTTTGAACCCCACGGGGGAAGACAGGCCGCTGGCCATTTCACGGTGAGTCTGTGATTCTGTCGTGCGCGCCCCGATCGCGGACCAGGAGATGAGATCCTGCAGGTACTGAGGCGAAATCGGGTCGAGTGCCTCGGTCGATGTCGGCAGGCCCAGCTGCAGTATGTCCAGAAGCAGCTTGCGTCCGATGTGAAGCCCGTCCTCGATTTTGAACGAATCGTCCATATACGGATCATTGATCAGGCCTTTCCAGCCCACCGTGGTGCGCGGCTTCTCAAAGTACACGCGCATCACGATGTACAGAGTGTCTGACAGTTCGCCTGCCAGCGCCTTGAGGCGCCGGGCGTAGTCCATGGCCGCCACCGGATCATGAATGGAGCAGGGCCCTATGACCACCAGCAGGCGATGATCACGACCGTCGAGAATGTCCCAGATTGCCTCGCGGCTGGAAGTGACCATCTCGCGGGTGTCCTCGGGCAGCGGCAGCGCCGTCTTGAGCTTTTCCGGGGTGATGAGGACTTCCTGCGAGGCAACGTTGATATTGTGAACAGGGTTGTCGCTCATGACGTTTTTCCTGATTGCATGCGGGTAAGGCGGTTTGAGGGTTCGGTCGATAAACCGGGCTGCAGATAATATCGCAGCCACCGATTCATTTCACTTCTGGACAGAACTTCGAGCTTGAAAAGAACTTCGAGTCTGGAAAAGAACTTCGAGTCTGGAAAAAGACTCCGAGCCAGGAATGACACTGCGTCGGGCAGGGACTACTGGCCGTCGACAAACAGGGTCAGGCGTTGCCCCGGCTTGAGGTAATCTGCTGGGTCGATCCTGTTCCAATCGACCAGCTCACCAATAGTCACATTGAAGCGATTGGCGATGCGGTACAGTGAATCACCGCGTCGCACATGGTAGGCGCGCTTGCTCTGGACAGCGGCCTTCTCGGCCAGGGCCAGACTGCCACTCCAGTTGCCGCCGCGTGGAATCAGCAGCGTATCGCCCGCGCGGATGAAATGCCCTTCGATAGCGTTCACCTCGCGCAGCAGTTCGACCTGGGTACCGAAGCGACGCGCTATTCTGCCCAGATTGTCACCCGCACGGATACGGTAGTGCGACCACGTTACGCGCTGCTCCTGCGGAAGAAGGGCCAGTCCATTGCTGAAGCGGTCGGCGTGGGGTGCCGGCAGCAGGATCTCCTCGCGTACGGGCGCAGTGGCCCAACGCAGGTGACCGGGGTTGTAGTTACGCAGTGTGGAAATCTTCACGCCCGCGAGCTGGGCGGCACGCCGCATCTCTATCTGTCCACCGGTCGATACGGCAATGAACGCCGGTGCGTTGGCTACCGGGGGCAGCTCAGCCTCCAGTTCCTGCGCGTGCCGTATGATCTGAGTCAGGGCGAGCAGGCGCGGCACGTAGTGGCTGGTCTCTCGAGGCAGCGACAGCGACCAGTAGTCGGTCGGCAGCCCCCTCGATGCATTGCGCTGCATGGCTTTCGCGACCCGTCCCCTGCCCGCGTTGTAGGCGGCCAGTGCGAGCATCCAGTCACCG
>JBHEPQ010000214.1:0-6933 GCA_046260215.1 Chromatocurvus sp. | reverse complement strand
TGCCGTGGAGCAGGGCTGGTGGGATCCGGAATCCGGTGATCCCTTCGATGCGAATGCGGTTTACGGCAATGGCGAAGGACGCTCCGACGGCGTGCGTATTATTGAGTCCCGGCTGCGGGAGCAGGCGAAGGACGGTGGTGTGACCCTGCGCCAGATGATGGATGCGGTGCGCGATCCGCTGATTTCTTCCGATGCCGCAGGTTATGGCCAGGTAGCGCATATCCGCCAGCAGGACCCGCACCCGGAGTTGAAGATGCTCTGGGTTGCGCCCACGGGTTCGGTAACGGCGCCGTTTGTTCCCTACTGGATTGCCGGGACCGAGGTGTTGCCCGAGTTCGGTAAGCACCGCTACCTCACGAAGGGGCAGGCGTCGACCTTCGTCCGGCCCGATTTTGCAGTGCAGGAGGCATCGCAATTTGCCGGCAGGCTGTTCAAGCGTCTGATGTACTACACCTGCGACGCAGCGTCGCGATTCCTGCCCGAGGTGACCGAGGCGCTGACGGCGTTCGAGAACCGCAGTATGGAGCAGGCTGTCGCTATAGAAGCGCGCGCTCTGGCGCTGTTTAAGGTGGGAGAACCGGCGCTGGCGCGGGCCGTGATTGACGACTACTCCTCAGCGCGTGCCCTGGCATCGCTGAAGCTGGGCGAGGACCTGCTTGGCAGTATCGAGGCCCGGCACAGACTGCTGGAGGGACCGCAGGTTCCCACAAGTACTACGGAGATTGGCACACGCTACGGCCCCTACGTGCACTGCCGGATTGACTGACTGAGCCCGCCGGCGGGGAATCGGCTCAGCCCGATTCTCCAGCCGGCAGTATCGGAGCTAAAATGCGGCGCAGTGGCTCCAACTCTTCCGCGTAGTGGCGCCAGCGCTGGACGGACCCTTTATAGATCGGCTGACGCACCTGCCAGCGGCTGGGCGTGCGCACGCCCCTCTCGGTGCGATGAAAGTCGAGGCAGGCGTCCTCCCACGGTAGACCACAGTGGTCCAGAAGTTTCGCGACCTGTCCCTGTGTGTCATTCACCATGTTTTCATACGGCAGATCAAGAATCTCGATGGGCAGCACGTCGTGCCAGTGCTGCATCAGGCGATGATAATCAAGATAGTAGCGTCCCAGCGTGTCCAGCCGGTTGGCGAAGTGGATCTGGTCGGCGAAGCTGGTGAAATAACAGGACAGGCAGTTGTCCAGTGGATGGCGTTGGCAGTGGATCACCTTCGCCTGTGGAAACAGCAGGGCGATAACCCCCAGGTGCATGAAGTTGAAGGGCAGCTTGTCGGTAACCCGGTCGGCGCTGGTGGAGACCCTGTCCAACTGCTCCAGGTAGCGCCGGCCCATGCGCCGTAGCGATACGCGCCCGGTGGTGTGAAGACCCTCCGGGTAAGGCTTCCCCGAGCGCGACAGCTCGCCGACCTGGTAGCTGACTTTCAGCAGCATTGACATCTCGCCGCCGGCGGCGACCTGGGAGTGGCTCGCCAGGATCTGCTCGGTGAGTGTGGTCCCCGAGCGGGGCATGCCGACCACGAAGATCGGGCGCTGTGAATCGAGCCCCGAATCCGTCGCCTGTTCATAAAATGAGCGGTCGAGGGTGTTTACCAGACGGTCGATGGCGCGGCTGTAGCCATCGCTGTCGAAAGGGTCGCGCGCGGCCTGGGCATCGTACCCGAGCCGCAGGTGCTGGAAGGCTGCGCGGTATTGCCCGGCGCGATCCGCGTGGTAGCCAAGCGCAATATTGAGCCGTATGCGCCCGTCTTCAGGCGTTTCAGGATTTTCTGCCAGTCTGCGCGCCGTCTCCACCCACTCCGGATCGACCTCACCGTCGCGCATCTGCAGCAGGCGGGACAGCGCCAGCGGACTCTCCGACTCCCGCCGCAGAATTGCCAGGTACTGCATTCGCGCCTGGCGGAAGCGACCGGCAGACTCGCAGGCATCGCCCAGTCCCAGCCGGATGCGCGGATCATCAGGGTCGAGCCTGAGAGCTTCCTGGAACGTGTCTATGGCTGCCGCCACATCGCCGCTTTTGGTCTGGACGTCGGCGAGGGCCCGCAGCGGTCCCGCCTGCCCTGGCTGCTGTGCCACCAGTTTCTCCAGCAAGGGGCGCGCCTGGTCGTAGCGGCTCAACTTGCGCAGCGCCTGGGCCATGTTGTTGAGGGCGTCGGTGTGCTCCGGCGCCAGCTCGAGGGCGCGAGAGAAGGGTTCCAGAGCCTCCTGGGGCGCATCGGCCTTGACGCGGGCGCTGCCAAGGTCGCTCCAGGCATTGGCGTTACGCGGCTCTATGGCGACGGAGCTCGACAGCAGGCTGTCGGCCTCTTTCAGTCGGCCCTGCTGCAGCTCGGCCAGGCCCAGATAATGCAGCGCCTGCCAGTGCTCGGGTTCGCCCTTGAGTATGTCCCGGTAAATTCTGGTCGCCGCGGCAACGTCGCCGCGGCGCTGGCATTCGACGCCCTCGCGGACGCGCGGGTCCATGGCCAGTGGCGTGCTCATCAATCCGCCACTCGATCCGATGGCACCTGATCGGGATCGGCGCCGACCAGGCAGCTGACCGCGTGACCGCCGTCATTGATGCCGCTGGACGTAGGGGCCGGCGGAATGCCGTGTCGCAGCCGTACTTCGGTGCCGATGCCGGCAACAAGATCGCGACCGATGGCCAGGGCTTCGGCGGCGCGGGCATGGCTCTCCCGGGTGAGCAGCGCGCGGGCCGTTTCCGGTTCTCCGGCGGTGTAGGCAAGTGCCGCGGCACGTTCGATGTGTGGCAGATCGGTCCGGATGCCGTTTTCGAATGCCGTCAGCGTGTCCTGGACGCGGTCAAGGTATTCTTCGGGCTGCGCGCAGGTGTAGTACATCAGGCGTTTGAACACCCGCCCGGCAAACACAGTCGCCTCTCGCAGCTGGAAGTCGGGGTTGATGAAGTTCGGCCCGGAGCCCTCCGTGAGATAGCGGTGCTGGCCGTATTCGGGGGGTACGTCGCGGCTACCAATCCACCAGGGCACGAATGGCGCCGTGACCGACCCCGTGGGTGCCACCCAGAGCAATGCCAGTTCAGGATGAGTCAGGTCATCGCGCAAATGGGCTACCTGGCCATAGCCGGCGTGATCGTCCGCAATCCGCGGATCGCGCACCAGGGCCATCATCTCCTCGACCGTCACCGGCGCCAGCGCCCGCAGCTCTTCTTCTATCATCCGCGGCGAAACGTACTTGCTGCCGGGGTGACGCATCGTTCCACCCAGCCCATAAACCGCATCGACATTGAATGCCTGGCCGGAATCCGGTTCATACCAGCCCTGTTCGCTGGCGAAGCTGATCAGGTTGGACGACCCCATCCAGTCGTCGTGCTCGCGATAGTCCAGGGGCATGTCGCCGATATAGCCAGGATAGCTGACGCGGATATCGTCCGGCCCCAGACGCTGCGCGACCCATAGACCCTGGCCGCCGGCGAATTCCAGAACGACCCAGCCCTCTGTCGCGTCGGCGATAAGGTGCGAATTGCCGCCGTAAGTGGTGTAGCCACGCTCGTCTATCAGGGCCCCGATGATTGCCACGGCCTCGCGTGCCGTCTCGGCGCGTTCCAGAGCGATCCGGGCCAGGTCAGAGTAGTTCGGCCCGGTCTGACCCTCAGGCGTCATGGCCACGAGTTCCGGTCGCGATGGTGACCAGATGTCGCGGATCGCCACCTGGTGTTCGTTGAGGCCGCCGTTGGTCAGGGGCGCGGGGAAGCCGGCGTAGCTGGTGTAGTTCATGGTGATGTAGCGGAACGTTTCGCCGACCTGCGGAATCTCGATCAGCCGGGCGGGTAACGAGGCGTCAGCAGTAGCGCCGACGACAATCGTGGCGTCGGCGCCGGGTGTGCTTCCGGGAACGATTTCCAGCCAGTGACTGGACGGTTCCTCGCCGGTGCCGCCGAGCAGCACGCTACCGTCGGCGGTCAGGTTTTTGCCAACATAGTAGCCATAGCTGGCGCTAACGCCGGGGGCGGCGAATGAGGTTATTAACAGAAGCAGGCAGGGGATAGATCGAAGCAAGGGGCGACCTCCGGTAGTCGGTAACTGGTAGTACCCCCAAGTCTACGCTATCTGTTCGTTCCTGCCAGAAACGCGACCAGTTCTTCAAGATACTGCTCGCGCTCTTCGATGAAGGGCGCATGTCCGCACTCTGGCATCTCTACAAGTCGTGCATGCGGATTGTTGTCACCCACCCAGCGACAGATGGGGGGCGCCACGAATCCGTCCTGGCCGCCAACGAAACTCAGGATTGGCAGCGCTAGCCCTGCGAGAATAGTGCGCTGATCCAGCGTATCGAGTTCAGCGATGGTCCTGATCGCCCGCGGCGAGGACTGGGTGAACAGCCGCCACATCCAGTGCTCCAGCGAGGCATCCACAGGTTTGGCGCATACTGCTTTGGACAGGCCGTCAAGGAAGGTAATCCGGTCTTCCGTCATGGCCTGTACCGTGGCTGCCATATCGTCGGATGTGCCGCCGAGAGGCAGGTCGGGCTTCTGTGTGTAGATTGGAGACGCACCACAGGTCAGTACCAGTCCCTCGCAGCGGTCACCGAGTCTGTGTGCCGCCTCGACAGCTACGGCAGCGCCGAGTGACCAGCCGTTGAGCACTACGCCTGACAGGCCCAACGATTCGGTCAGCGCGACGCTGTCACCTGCGATGGCGCCAATACTCATGTCCTCGAAGTCCTTGTCCGACTCGCCGCAACCGCGGTGGTCCATGAGAACGACCCGGTATCCCTCCTCCAATAGCTGGAGTAGTACCGCATCCCAGACCCTCATACTCATGCCCCAGCCGTGCAGCAGCATCACCGTGCGCTCACCGTGGCCATGATCCTCGTAGTACACCCGCCCGTTATCCCGTTCAAGGTACGCCATTGTTTTTAAACCCCCGATGTAAGAATGGTGACGATGTTTCGCTCGTAATCCTTGAACTGCGCGTCGAGATCAAGAGCATCTGCATCGACCAGCCACTGATAGATAGTGCCAAACATGAAAGAGCAGTAACGCACGGCGAACTGCTCCGCGTTGATGGTGGGAGAAATATCGCCGTCGCGAATACCCTCGAGAATCCACTGACGGGCATCCTTGCGATACACCGCGTGATGATCCATGAGCGTCTCACGTATGTCGGATTCTTTGCCCAGTGATTCGTACCAGAGCAGGTACATGGCTCGCATGTAGCTGGGCTCACGACGGAAAAAATCACGCTGGGCGTGGATGCCTGCCCGCACTGCCTCAAGCCCGTGCTTGCCCTGCAATCGTTCCATAAGGTGTTCTTTCCAGCGATTGTCGAAACGGTCAAAAAGCTCCTGCAGCAGGCCATCCTTGGAGCCGAACCGATAGCTGGCCATGCCGCGGCTGTATCCTGCCCGCTCACCGATTTCCCTGAGAGTCATTTTCCGGGTGCCGTAGTCGTTGATCAGGTCGATGGCTGCCTCAAACATGCGCTTGTCCGAGAGCGCCGTGCGCTGAGCCTGGGTAAGCGGGCCTTCATCGACCGGGGGTGGCTGTACGTCTGGCATGCGGTATGAGCTCCTTTACTGTCTACGACATCAGGTAGCACGCACAATAATAAAGTCGTGCGCGTCCCTGCGATCACGCAGACGTTTCTTGTCGAGCTTTCCGACGCTGGTTTTCTCGATCTGATCGACGAACGCCCACTTCTCCGGAATCCAGAATCGCGCGACTTTGCTGTCAAGGAATGCGCGCAATTCGCCCGGCTGCAGGCCCGATCTGCGAGCGACGATAATAGCCAGGGGGCGCTCCTGCCAGCGCTCATCCTCAATCGCTATTACAGCGGCCTCGACGACGTCAGGGTGGGCGGCCAGCGCATTTTCCAGATCTACTGAGGATATCCACTCACCGCCCGACTTTATGACATCCTTGGTTCGGTCGGTCAGTTGCACAAACCCCCGTGCGTCGATGTGACCGACATCCCCGGTTCGGAGCCAGCCGTCCTGAGTAAAACTGTCCGCTGCGTCGATGCCGTGATAGCCGCCCGTTACCCACGGGCCACGAAGCTGAAGCTCTCCGACAGCAGAGCCATCCCGCGGCAGGAGGCTCCCGTCGCTGCCCAGGGCTCTGACCTCGATACCTGGCACAGGTCTGCCGCTCTTCGCCCGCCAGTAGGATTCAGGTTGTCCATCCTGATACTTCGGTGGATGCGACAGAACGCACATAGGACTGGTTTCTGTCATCCCCCAACCCTGCAGCAGCGGAACCCCCCATTTTTCGCGGACAGCATCGATCATGGCGGGTGAGACGGCAGCGCCACCGGAAACCAGAACACGGAAGCAACTCATATCCAGCGAGTTGCCCGGGGCCTTCAGCAGATCTCCCAAAACCGTCGGCACCATGGCACTGAACGTCGGGCGCTCGCTCTGGATAAGCCTGACCAGGTTTTCGGCCTGCAGGAACGGGCCTGGCATGATCAGGTCGCTACCGGAAAACCAGCCGCTGTAGGGCATTCCCCAGGAGTTGGCATGAAACATCGGTGGAACCAGCAGCAGCCTGTCTGCCTCGCGGATGCCGAAGGTGTCTGTGGCGCGGGATGCTATTGCGTGCAGGTAGGTCGTCTTGTGGCTATACACCACACCCTTCGGGTTGCCGGTCGTTCCGCTGGTGTAACAGACACCCGCGGCGGCATTTTCGTCCAGGTCCGGCCAGGATATCTCATCGCTCTGCGCAGCTACAGCGGTGGCGTAATCGTGGCATGCGATACCCGATGGTAAATCGTAGCGGTCCGAATTATCCCCAACCAGCAGCAGATGTTCCACGCTCTGCAAGAGTGGCAGCGCGGGGGCCAGCACATTCAGCAGTCTTGCATCGACTACCAGCACTCGATCCTCCGCGTGGTTGATCACCCAGGCAATCTGCTCTGTCGACAGCCGTACATTTACGGTATGCATGATGGCGCCCAGCGAGGGGATACTCAGA
>JBHEPQ010000197.1:0-5185 GCA_046260215.1 Chromatocurvus sp. | reverse complement strand
CCTGGTATCGGTGGCGACACAGATCCCTGTACGTGCAGATGTTGCGATGACAGGGGAAATCACACTGCGCGGTGAGGTCCTGCCGATAGGGGGTCTCAAGGAAAAGCTGCTCGCTGCCCGCCGGGGTGGTATAAAAACTGTCATCATTCCCAGGGAAAACGAAAGGGACCTGAAAGAGGTACCAGAAAATATCAAGCAGGATCTGGACATCAGTGCCGTGAAATGGATTGATGAAGTACTGTCCATCGCGTTGGAAAAAACACCGCAGCCTCTGAGCGACAAGGAGTACCTGGCGACTCCCCCCCAATCTGGCAAGGAATCCGCCGCTGATACTGACGACGCGCGTATGAACACACATTAAGCGGGGCTTTGTGTTGACCGGTCCGTGTGCCGTGTTATAGAGTTTCCCGCGCTTTGCGGTAAACAAACGCCCTCCATCACAACAACGCAGACCAGCCTGCGCAACTGACCATACAACAGACGATACAACAGACGATACTTAAGGGGATCACAGTGAATAAATCGGAACTCATCGACGCCGTCGCATCGGACGCGGATATCAACAAGTCTGATGCGGGCAGGGCTCTTGACGCCGTTATCGACAACATCACCAGTGCATTGGTGAAAGGCGATCAGGTCGCTCTTGTGGGCTTTGGTACGTTCTCGGTCAAGGCGCGTGCCGGACGCGAAGGCCGTAACCCGCAAACGGGTGCAACAATCCAGATTCAGCCTTCGAACGTTCCCGGATTCAAGGCCGGAAAGGCACTCAAGGACGCCGTAAACTCCTGAAGTCCCTTACGCCCGCGACGATCGTCGGGCCGCCATTGGGCGTCGTGGGCAGGCAAGAATCTGCGCGATGATAGCAGTGAAGCATCGTCGTTCGTCCGGGAGGCGTGTCTGCAAGGCGCGCTTTTTCTTTTTTTACTAATACCGGAAACCGGTTTTACCTATGCTGCAAAACATCCGTGCCAATAGTAAGGGCACCTTCGCCAAGATCATCATCGGCCTTATCGTCGTCTCTTTCTCAATATTCGGCATCGAATCATTACTGGTTGGAGGTAGCTCTAATGCGGTCGCCGAGATCAACGGTGAAGAGCTTTCTCAAACGGAGGTTCAGCAGACTATCAATCTGCAGAAACGCCGACTGCTCGAAGCGCTGGGGGATGACGCTGATCCGGCGCTGCTGGATGATGACCGCCTTGCCGGACAGGCGATCGAAAGCCTGATCGAGAGACGACTGCTGGTCCAGGCGGCAGGAGAGCAAGGGCTGGTGGTGTCGGATAATGATATCGGAGCCATCATCGCGGGCATGGAGCAATTCCAGATTGATGGCGAGTTCTCTTCGACCCTCTACCAGAACACGCTCGCCAGCGCCGGTTACACGCCTTCGCTCTTCCAGCGTAATCTGCGTGAGGACCTGCTGCTGACCCAGCTGCGCGCGGGGCTGTCAGCCAGCGAGTTTGCCACCCCGACGGAACTCGGCGCGAGCGCGACCGTGACTGCCGAACAGCGCGACGTTCGTTACCTGAGACTCCCACTTGCGTCATTCGAACAGGTGTCTGAGGTCAGTGAAGACGACATCGAGGCTTATTACGATACCCATTCAGAAGAATTCATGACCGCCGAAAGCGTCGATATCAGCTACATCGAGGTAACAGCCGACGCGTTTTACGAACCGGTCAGCGAAGAACGGCTGCGCGAGGAGTTCGAGCTGGCGCAGCAGGATGCGCAGTACCAGACTGAGAGCCGGGTTGCCCACATTCTTCTGGAGCAGGGCGATAGTGAGTCGGATGCAGCGTTTTCGGCTCGAGTCACCGAGGCGCAACAGGCGCTGACCGAGGGCACGTCCTTCGAGGAGGCCGCAGCGATCTACTCCGACGATGTTGGCTCTGCAGGATCTGGCGGTAACCTGGGTTTCACCTCCGGGGATACATTTCCCGCACCAATGGAGCAGGCGATTGCAGAACTGCAGCCAGGCGAGGTATCAGACGTGGTCATGACAGACGCTGGCACCCACCTGATCAAGGTCCTCGAGCGTCGCGCCGGCGAGAACATCCGCTTCGAGGACATGCGCGCAGAGCTCAGGCAGGAAATTCAGGCCGCAGAGGCACGCCGCGAGCTTCTTCTCGCGGTCGAGCAGCTGCGCGATCTGGTATTCAATGCCGAGGACCTGCGAGGCCCCGCCGAGGAGCTGAACCTTCAACTGCAGTCTGCCGACACTGTGTTGCGCGACAACCAGGAGGGTGTTTTCGGCAATCCGTCGCTGCAGTCGGCAATCTTTTCGGAGGACGTAATCGAGTTTCGGCATAACAGCGAAGTGGTCGAGATCGATGCGGGCAGATTCATTGTTGTCCACGTCGACGACTATAACGCGCCGGAGCTGCAGCCTATCGACGAGGTCCGTGAGCGTATTGCGGCCCGCCTCGCCAGAGAGCGCGCGCGGGAGCGTTCGTTGAAGCAGGCACGGGACATTATTGCGCGTCTCGAATCCGGAGAGGCAATGGAGCAGGTCGCGAACGACCTTGACTACGGCTGGCAGGTCGAGCTGGGGACGACGCGTGGTGCAGGCAGGCTGCCGCCGGCAGTCGACGAGCGTGGATTTCAGCTTCCGGCACCGACTGGCGGTGAACCGCAGAGGGCCGTTGCCCGGGCTGGGAATGGCGACCTTTACGTCGTTGAGCTGTCGCGGGTCCGACCGGGGCAACTGGCGGGGCTTGACGCAGATCAGCGTAAACGCCTGACAGATCGCGTAGCGGGCGAATATGCAGGACTCGTTCAACAGCATTTTGAAAAGCGGCTGCGCGACAAGGCGGACATCACCGTTTACTGAATCCGGAAAACCGTTTGTCGGGAACAGAGTATGGCCGATCCACTGGGCAGTATCGAGAAACAGCTGACAAACCCCGGACAGAGTGCGCCACCCCCTCTGGACAACTGGTTTCCTCCGCTGTCGGGTGATATTGATATCGTGATTCGCGCAGACGGCGAATGGCTGCACGAGGGGACTACGTTCAAACGGAAAGCCATCGTCGAGCTGTTCAGCAGCATTTTGAGACGGGAGTCAGACGGGGACTACTATCTGGTGACCCCGGTCGAAAAGTGGCGCATCCGCGTTGAAAAACACGCCCTGCAGGTTATCGATATCGCAAGAGATCCAACTAGCAGCGTTCTGATTGCCACCTGCAACCACGGGCCGACGCTCAAGATCGGGCCTGAACACCCGCTGAAGGCCTGCGACGACAGTGACGTGCCCTGGCTGCAGTGCAACCATGGTCTGACCGCGGGCCTGACGCGCAGCGTCTGGTACCGCCTTGTGCACAGTGCGGAAACGCGTGAGGGTGCACTGGTAGTTCGCAGCGGTGAGTGGGCGTTTTCCCTTGGTAAGGTGAAAAGTGAGTGAGATGTGGGCGGTGAGAGGTGACACCAGCTCACAACAGGGCTGACGGCCATCACATGTTCGGATAATTCGGTCCGCCGAAGCCCTCCGGCGTCACCCAGCCGATATTCTGGGTTGGATCCTTGATGTCGCAGGTCTTGCAGTGAACACAGTTCTGCGCGTTGATCTGGAAGCGCTTGCCATCACCGTCCTCAACGACTTCGTAAACACCCGCAGGGCAGTAGCGCTGCGCCGGCTCGTCATACATGGGCAGATTGTGTTCAATCGGGACCGATGCGTCTTTCAGGGTGAGATGGCAGGGCTGGTCTTCCTCGTGATTGGTATTCGACAGGAAAACTGAAGACAGTTTATCGAAACTGAGGACGTTGTCAGGCTTTGGGTAGGTGATTCGGGGAGACTCAGAGGCAGGTTTCAGCGTCGCGTGATCGGGCACCGCGTCGTTCAGTGTAAAGGGAAGCCGGCCACCGAAAACGTTCTGGTCTATCCACACCATGGCCGAACCCAGCATGAAGCCGAACTTGTGCATGAATCCCGAGAAATTGCGCGTGGTATAGAGTTCCCTGTACAGCCACGACGTCTCGAGCTTTGTAGCAAACCCGGTGAGCTCCTTCGGTGCGCTATCGCCCTGCAGCAATGCTTCCACTACGGCCTCGCCCGCAAGCAGGCCGCTTTTCATCGCGGTGTGGTTGCCTTTGATCTTGACGGCGTTCAGTGTGCCGGCATCACAGCCGATGAGCAGCCCGCCCGGAAAATGCATTTTCGGCAGAGAGTTCAGCCCACCCTTGGTAATCGCTCGTGCGCCATAACCCAGACGGCTGCCGCCCCTGAGGTATTTCTCGGTTTCCGGGTGGTGCTTCCAGCGCTGAAATTCGTCGTAGGGCGAAACATGCGGATTGCTATAATTAAGATCTGTGATGAAGCCGATATAGACCTGATTGTTTTCCGCGTGGTACATGAATGCGCCACCAGAGGAGCCGCTTTCCTTGAGCGGCCAGCCGAGCCCGTGGGTCACGAGACCCTCCTGGTGCTGTTCCGCCGGCACTTCCCAGATTTCCTTGATGCCGAGGCCATAGTGCTGTGGATCCTTGCCGGCGTCGAGCTGGAATTGGCGTATCAGCTCCTTGCCCAGGTGGCCCCTGCATCCCTCGGCGAACAGCGTGTATCGCGCATGCAGCTCCATCCCCGGGGTGTAGGTGGCTTTCTGTTCGCCATCGGCGCCGACACCCATATCGCCGGTTGCAATACCCTTGACCGATCCATCATCGTGATAGAGCACCTCGGCTGCGGCGAAACCCGGATATACCTCAACGCCGAGATTCTCTGCCTGCTCCGCCAGCCAGCGGCACACGTTGCCCATGGAAACGATGTAATTCCCGCTGTTGTGGGTCGGCTTCGGTATGAGGAAATGGGGCAACCGAAGGGCTTTTTTCTCGCTGGTATAAAAGAAGAAATGGTCTTCACTGACCTGCGTTTTTACCGGCGCATCCATTGACTGCCAGTCGGGGAAAAGCTCATTCAGGGCATGTGTCTCCAGCACCGCGCCCGACAGAATGTGGGCGCCGACCTCGGAACCCTTCTCGACAACACACACTGACACTTCCCGTTCGTGCTCCTGCGCCAGCTGCATGAGGCGGCAGGCGGCTGACAGGCCCGCAGGACCTGCGCCAACCACCACCACATCGAATTCCATCGACTCTCTCTCAACCGTCATGTGCGTTTCCTTGCGTCAGTGAAACCGGCGGATAACCTCGCCGGTAACTCAGGCTAAATCATTGATTGGAATAATAA
>JBHEPQ010000172.1:0-10107 GCA_046260215.1 Chromatocurvus sp. | reverse complement strand
GCGAAAAACGCTGCGTGCCGGCGTCCCCACCGACGGCATCATGTTCCGCACCCACTGGCGTCGACGGAAACGCGACCGGGCGCAGGTATTGGCGTTGTGCGATGTCAGTGGATCGGTCGCCGCCTATGCCAAGTTTCTTCTTATCTTTCTTTACAGCCTGCAGGATGTGCTGCCACGCATGCGCAGCTTTGCTTTCTCGAGCCACCTCGGCGAAGTCAGCGATCTGTTCGAAACCTATCCGATAGAGCGTGCTGTAGAGCTGGCGAACTGGCAATACGGTGGCGCCACCGACTACGGTGGCAGCCTCCGCGATTTTGCCCGCCTCGCCCTGAATGATATAAACCGACAGACATCAGTTATCATTCTGGGAGACGCCCGTAACAACCGGGGAGATCCTGAGCTTAAAATAATGCAAAGCCTCTATCAGCGAAGTAAACAGGTCATCTGGCTGAACCCCGAGTCGCGTCAGGCATGGGGTACCGGCGACTCGGAAATGCTGCGCTATCTCAGTGCCTGCCATTTTGCTGCGGAGTGCAACAGCCTGAAGCAGCTGGAGCGTGTGATCGACCAGCTATTGCGCAGCACGCGATAGCGTCGATGGCGCCCGCGGCCTGATGCCTCTTTCCAACGAACACATTCCTCTGCCCTGCTCGCTTCGCGAGGTGGTTTCAAAGCGCTTTTCTCAATCCGGCGGCAGTGCCACCGGCGCAACGCTGTCCAGCGACAGCCTCATCGGGCTGCTGGGCAAGCTGGGCGACGACGGCGCCTCGCCGCTGATCAGCCTGCGGCGACACGCGGAGGCAGAGGGCAGGAGCGGCAATCTGCAGGCCATGCATGGCTCTATTGTTGAGTGGATCACGCTGAGTTTTGAATACTGGGAAGACCATTATCCCCTGGAGCAGAAGCTCGCTCTTGAACTGCGCAAGCTGCTGCCCCTGGCGATCGCGCTGGCACTGACCGATGACGACTTCTTTGTCGCTGGCGCACATCCGCTGCACCGGCTTCTGGATTGCCTGCAACACAGCGCGGTTGGCTGGCAGCAGCGGCTTGACCGGGCAGGCCAGATGCTCGAACAGCGGATCATCCGTGCGGTTGTCAGGGCCCGGGAATGGTTTGATGATCGGTCTGTGGACTTTGCGCAGATAACGCGTGAACTCACGGCGGCGGCCGAGCGCGACGCCGCGCGTGCGCAGCGCATGGTGCAACGTCTGGCGGAGGCGGAAGCCGCAAGCCTCAAGACAGAACATGCCCGGCGCGACGCGGCCGCCGTCATCAATAAGGGGCTAGAAAAATACGAGTTACCGGCTGCCATCGGCGAATTCCTCAAAGGGCCCTGGTTTGACAGCGTGCAGCTGCTTGCCCTCAAATTCGGTACCGACTCACACGAATGGCGGCAGGTGCAGCGAGCCACAGAACACCTGATGGAGTCGGTGCAGCCCAGGGAGCAGACTGAAGATGCCAGTCACGACCGGCTGGCGAACATAACAAAGCGACTTCCAAAGGAGCTCAGGGAATGGCTGATCAGCCTGCAGCACGACCCGGACGCGGCAGATGATGCGATCGGCCTTGTGGAGTACGCACACCTGAGGTTGCGCCACGGTCAGAACCTGGATCTGACAAGAGTACCGCCGATTGCCATCGGGAGTGCGCGGCATAACGGCAACGAGCACGCTAGCGATGACGTTGAGCTGAACAATGGCCAGTGGTTCCTCATGCAGGACGAGGACGGCGAGCTGCGCGCGCAGCTCACGCTGCAGCTGGAAAGCGGGCAACACCTTCTGTTCACTAACGTCGTGGGGCTCAAAGCCCTGGACCTGCGCCGCAACGAGTTTCTGCGCCGTCTCCGCGAGAACAAGGCACGATTGCTGCCGACCGAGGATTCATTCAGCCTGTCACTGGCGAGCACCGCCGGTATCGACGACGATGACAAGCTGCGCGGACTGATAGACCCATCGTTTGTGCCCGCGGACACCGAGTGGGATGCAGGCGATGCAGACGACACAGAGCCGGACACTGTCGATTCTGCTGACGCTGGAGCAGAAAGCCACACCTACAGGGAACACGCGGCACCGCGAGCCAGGCAACCCGATGCACACACGCCGCCGCATGAACCCGTTCATCTGCAGGCAGAAGTTTGGGAAGACGACCTGCCCGACCTCGGCGAAGAGCCAGCGCCGACACCCACCGCGCCCGCGGCGGTGGAGCCCGATTCCCTGGAGTTGACACTGGCCGACGACAGCGCGGTCAATCCGCCAGCAGCAACCACACACCCCTCCCCGGCGCGGTCGGCGCCGGACCGGCGCCGTGCGGCTGAGCCCGACATGGACGTGCCCATGGGCGCATGGCTCGGCTTCCACGACGGCGAGACGCCGATAATGGCCAAACTGGCCGTGTACGACCCGCGCCGCGATAACTATATTTTCGTGAACCGCCGGGGTATTGCGCTGCGAGAATTGACCCGCAGTGAACTGCTGGCACTCATCGACGAGGGCCTTGTCGATATTCTGGAGACCCGCTCGTACTTCCGTGACGAGGTTCAGCGGGCACGGGGGCAGCATTATGATTGAGCGCTGGGAGTCGGCTCATGCCGGAGAATAACAGCCGCCGCTATTGCCGGCTGCCCCTGGAAAGCACGGTTTTTATCGAGCTGGAATCACCACCACCCGGCAGTCTGGGGCCGGGAAAGGTCGTGCGCTGCCATACGCTTGAGGTTTCCCGCTGGGGGCTTCGGGTACAGATCGATCAACGTGTCACGGTCGGCGCGATACTGCAGATCGGGGTGGATATCCCGGGCAACGAGGAGCCGTTCTACCTCGTGGGCCAGGTTCGCTGGCGTATGCAGGAAAAGGACAAGCCCGGAAGCTGGATCGCCGGCTTCGAGATTCTCAACGCCGCCGGTTCGGACCTGACTCACTGGGAGAGCGCCCTGCAGATCATGGAGATTCGCGAAGACGTCTGAATTGGCAGACACGTAAATTGGCGATACCTGGATGGGCAGCTACCTGTACTCGCCGCGCGTTCGTCGCTACACTTTCGCACCGCGCAGATGGCGCTCACGGCCGTACTCGGCGATGACTCAGGCACAGGACGCTCACCTTGACATCCCACTGGCAACAACAGCTGCAGCAGCTGACTGTGGAACACCCCGATTTGCTCAACAATCTGCAGCGCGGCGTGGAGAAAGAGAGCCTGCGCATATCTGCCGAGGGCATGCTCGCACAGACGCCGCACCCCGGGGCTCTTGGCTCGGCGCTGACCCACGCCGCCATCACCACGGATTACTCCGAGGCGCTGATGGAGTTCATAACCCCGGTGAGCAAGAGCATCGATACCACACTGACGACGCTGGCTGACATCCACAGCTACGTTTACCGCCACCTTGGTAACGAAAAGCTCTGGGCCGCCAGCATGCCCTGCATCGTTTCCGGCGACGCCGGTATACCGGTAGCGCAGTACGGCTCATCCAACGTCGCGCGCATGAAAACGGTGTACCGGCTTGGGCTGGGTAATCGCTATGGGCGCACCATGCAGGCCATTGCCGGTATTCATTACAATTTCTCCATGCCGGATACATACTGGCAGGCCGCCTGGAAAGCCGACGGATCGCCCGGCAGACTGCAGGATTACATCACAGACCGCTATCTCGGACTGATCCGCAATTTTCATCGTTGGTCCTGGCTTCTCATCTACCTGTTCGGCGCATCACCCGCGGTCTGCGCCAGCTTCATGCACGGTCGCGGCCAGGAAAGCCCTTTAAGGCCGTTTGACGGTGAAGGCAATACACTGTACCTCCCGCATGCAACGGCTCTGCGCATGGGAGGACTGGGCTACAACAGCGCCGCGCAGCGCGGCCTGCAGGTCTGTTACAACACGCTGGAAAACTATATTCACGCGCTCAAAGACGCCATCATGCAGCCGCATCCGGAATATGCGGCGTACCCTGCAGGACACAATGATGACTACCAGCAGCTCAATACCAGCCTGCTGCAGATAGAAAACGAGTTCTACAGCACCATCAGGCCCAAGCGCGTGACCGCGCCGGGTGAAACACCGCTCGCTGCCCTGCATCGCGACGGCATCGAATACATCGAAGTGCGCTGCCTCGACGTCAACCCCTTTCTCCCAGAGGGAATTGATGCCGAGACGATCCGCTTCCTCGACATATTTCTGCTGCATTGCCTGACCCATGAAAGCGAGGCCTGCAGCGAGCGCGGGCAGGCATTGCAGGATGCCAACCTCGAGACGGTGGTCAACCGCGGTCGCGAGCCGGGGCTTACACTGGAAACGCCGTCGGGGCCGATGGCAATGACATCCCTGGCAAACGGGCTGATACAGGCACTTGAAGTAACGGCAGATGCGCTGGATGCGGCCCACGGTGGCAGCGACTACCGCGCCGCATTGGACAGCCAACGCGCCAGGGTCACCGATCCGGAGCTGACCCCCTCGGCGCGCCTGTTGGCGGAAATGCGCGAGCGCGACATTCCTTTCTACCGGCTGGGCCTGAACTGCAGCAAGCGCTGGGCGGAGCATTTCCGCGCGCGGCCCCTGTCGCCGAAAAAACTGGCAGAACTGGATGCCGAAAGCGCACGCTCCCTGGAAGCGCAGGCTGAGCTGGAGCGCAGCGAAACCCGGGACTTTGGCGCCCATCTCGCCGCGTATTACGATCAGTATGCGGCGCTCTAGCCGTCCCATCCGCCGCGAATCGCAGGAGCGTACATGCACGCGCTGATACAGAAACGCCCGGTTTTTTTAGCCCTGTTCCTGATACCCGTTTTTGCCATGGCTTTCGCCGTGCTCTTCCTGCAGCAGGCTCTCGCGCTGGCTCCCTGCCCCCTGTGCATTACGCAACGCGTTTTCGTCATGCTCGTCGGGGTGTTTGCCCTGGTGGCCTTTGTCCACAATCCGCAAGGTGTCGGGCGAAGGATATATGGGGGGCTGTGCACGCTCGCGGCGCTCGGGGGCGCCGCGGTCGCCGGCCGGCACGTGTGGCTGCAGAGTCTGCCGGAGGACCAGGCACCCGCCTGTGGTCCCAGCCTCGATTATATGCTGGAGACACTGCCACTGAGTGAGACCTTTGCGTTGGTCATGATGGGGGATGGCAACTGTGCGGAAACGCAGTGGTCGTTTCTGGGACTGAGCATACCGGAGCAGACGCTACTGCTGTTCGTGGTACTGGGCGCCATCGGTATCTGGCAGACAGTTCGGCGCTGACCGCCTCGACTTTCACCGTTTGAAAGGGGTATGTATCACCGGGGTATCAGCAAAAAGTGGTCGGCGCCTGACCTGACGGCCGGCGCTGACCCGCGCGGTGGGAAGAATCAGCCTTCCGCGCTTTCTTCTTCCTCGTTCGGAATGGAAAGCAGCTCCACTTCAAAGGTAAGCGCCGCATTCGGCCCGATGACCTGGCCCGCGCCACCCGCGCCATAGGCGAGCTCCGGCGGAATGAACAGTTTCCATTGAGAGCCGACCGGCATCATCTGCAGCGCTTCGGTCCAGCCGGCAATCACCTGGCCCACACCAAAGGTTACCGGCTCGCCACGCTCGTAGGAGGAATCGAACTCGGTACCGTCCAGCAGCTTGCCGCTGTAGTGCACCTCGACCGTATCTTCCGGCCCCGGCGTTGCACCATCGCCCATGGTCATGACTTCGTACTGCAGTCCTGATTCCGTGGTAGTCACCTCTTCGCGCTGGGCGTTCTCTGCCATGAAGGCTTCGGCCGCAGCGGCGTTGGCCGTGGCCATCGCCTCCTGATTGGCCTCCTGCTCCGTCTCCAGCTGCTCCTGGAAGGCCATCATTTCCGCCTGTATCTCTTCCTGGGTAAGGCGCTGCTCGGCCCCGGAGAAGGCATCGCGCAGACCCAGAGTGAAGGCATCGATATCCATCTGCATGCCATCGGATGCCATATTACGCCCGAGACCGAGGGCGACGCCGTAGCTCAGACGCTTGGTCGGCGTATCGAGCGCGACATCAGCGGCCGCTGTATCGCTCTCTTGCGCACTCTGGTCGCAGGCCTGAAGCCCCAGTGTCAGCGCGGCGATCGCGAGGGGGAGTATCGCTTTCTTCATCATAAATCGATCCAGTGTTTGTGAATGAATTTGCACCAGGTGAATGGTACTACCACGACGGATATTCAGCTACCCCGCGGTGCTGGCCACAGGAAAGCCGCAACGGTGTCACAGAATTCTCTCAGTGTATCCTGGCAGGCTGTAGGTCTCTGTACCACCGGACACGCCGCAGCGCAGTTGGCACGCAGCAACGCCGCAGCGCCAAGGGGCTGCGACTGCGACTGCAGAGACGCGGCATCAAGCATGCGCTGCAGCATATCGACTTCGCTGCGCTCGGCATCCAGTTCCAGCGCCTTCAGGCGCTCGCGCAAGTCCCCTGCCGCCGGCTGTTCGCGCCAGCGCCGACGCAGCGCACGCAGAGGCACGATCACCTCACGCCGCCAGTCACGGGTCTCCGCAACCAGCTGCTCGGCGATGTCCGGCGTCAGTTGCAGTCCGCGTCGCGCCAGCAGTGCCGCACAGAGCAATAACAGCACGTCAGCATCGCAGGCGTCCTGAACCGCAACGCAGGCCTCGCTCATCCCCGGGGCCGCATACAGATCAAGCATTTCCTCCCATAACGCCGGCACCGCCATGTACTCTGCCATCAACCCCGCCTCCTCTCGCGCAGCAACTATTCACGCCATGTCTGTTCACGCCATGTCTGGTGGACACGCCCGACGCACCGTAGAATTGCGGGCATGATTATATTACGCGACATCACCCTCCGTCGGGGCGAGCATCTTCTGTTCGCCGACAGTTCCGCAACACTGCAGGCGGGTCAGCGTATTGCGCTGATCGGCGCCAACGGCAGCGGCAAGTCCAGCCTTTTTTCGTTGTTACTGGGACAGCTTGGCGCAGACGCCGGCCGTATCGATGGCATTGAGGGACTGCGTATCGCGCACATGGCGCAGGAGGTGGAGACCAGCGATGCGACTGCCGCCGAGTACGTGCTGCAGGGCGACACGGCTATCGCGACCCTGCTCGAGCGACTGCAGAGACAGGAAGCCAGCGAGGACTTCGAGGGCGCGGCGGATACCCATGTAGCGCTGCAGGAGAACGACGGCTACAGCGCCGAGGCACGCAGCCAGCGCCTGCTCAGCGGTCTGGGCTTCGCCCCGGGGGACGCCGCGCGCAGCGTCAGTGAGTTCTCCGGTGGCTGGCGCATACGCCTGAATCTCGCGCGAGCCCTGATGACCCCGTCAGACGTCCTGCTTCTGGACGAGCCCACCAACCACCTGGACATGGACGCCAGCCTCTGGCTTCAGCGCTGGCTGCAGGAATACCCTGGCACACTGCTTCTTATCAGCCACGACCGGGATTTCATCGACGCCGTCTGCGAGCGGGTTCTGCACATCGAGCAGCAGCAGCTTAACAGCTACCGCGGCGGCTATACCGATTTCGAGCAGCTGCGGGCCCTGCGCCTGGCCGAGCAACAGGCCCAGCATGAAAAGCAGCAGCGACGCATCGCGGAAATCGAGGATTTCGTGCGCCGGTTTCGCTATAAGGCGACCAAGGCGAGACAGGCGCAGAGCCGCCTGAAAGAGCTGGAGCGCATGCAGCAGGTGGCCGCCGCGCACATCGACAACCCGTTTACCTTCAGCTTTCCCGAGGCGCCGGCGCTGAGTGATCCGGCGCTGTATCTCGAGGAGGCGTCGCTGGGATACGATCAGACGATACTGCTCGACAACATCAATCTGCGACTGCATCCCAGCGCGCGCATCGGCCTGCTGGGTCGCAACGGCGCCGGCAAGACCACGCTACTGAAAAGCCTCGTTGGCGAACTGCCGCTGGTGGACGGCAAACGCCACGTCAGCCCCGGTTGCCGTGTGGGCTACTACGACCAGCAGCAGCTGGAGGTGCTGGACCTCGCGGCGACACCCGCACAGCATCTGCAGCGACTGTCGCCCGATGCGCGGGAACAGACGATTTACGATTTCCTCGGCGGCTTTGACTTCCGGGGAGCGCGTGCCGAGGAAGTCATCGCACCATTTTCGGGCGGCGAAAAAGCCCGCCTTGCGCTGGCCATGGTCGTCTGGCAACGGCCCAACCTGCTGGTGCTGGACGAACCGACCAACCACCTCGATCTCGAGATGCGGCACGCGCTGACCCTTGCCCTGCAGGCGTTTTCCGGCGCGGTGCTGCTGGTAACACACGATCGGCACCTGCTGCGCAACACGGCGGACGAACTGTGGCTGATCGCCGACGGTACCGTGCAGGTCTACGACGGCGATGTCGCCAGCTACGAGCGCACGGTCGCTGCGGAGACACCCGGGGAGTCGCGCCGGCCCGCTGCGGCGACGCCGTCCCCGGCGCGCGCCGGGAAAGACGCGCGCAACCGACGACAGGACGCCGCCTCACGACGCGAGCAGTTGAAGCCGCTTCGCGCCAGCCTGCGCTCCCTCGAAAAAGAGCTGGCACGCGCCGAGGCGGAGATGCAGGATCTTCAGTCTCGGCTTGCAGATCCCGCGCTGTACGAGGGGGACGAGCAGGGGGAGCTCCCTGCGCTGACGAAACGGGAGGGCGAGTTACGGCAGCTGACCGAATCTCTCGAGGAGCGCTGGATCGAAACGCAGGAAACGCTGGACGGCATCAACGCCTGATCAGTGCCCACTTGCGCTCAGGGGCGAGAGATTTGATCGACGCCTCCAGCCGCTGGGCCTCCGAACGGCAGATCACCCGGGTAGACCAGGCGATGGAGACGGGACGCCTGGACCGGGTGTAGCGTGAACCACCCACAATCTCTCCGTTATGCTGGCGCAGTCGGCGCGCGACGTCGCGCGTTATTCCAGTGTAGAGGCTGCCGTCGGCGCAGTGCAGAAGGTAAACGCACCAGTCCCCGTCCGCCGGCACTTTCACTCTGGCCTGCCGAAACACAACAGCCCGCGCAGAAGCCCAGCGCAGCGGAAAAAAAGAAGCCCAGCGCAGCGGAAAAACAGAAGCCCAGTGCAGCGGGAAGAGAGCTTGCATTGGACGTTTCGCGACTCAATGTTAGACTCGCTAATCAATTTCATATTTTTTGACTGCTCATGAGAGCAACCCTCATCCAATGTCCTGGAGAATATTATGACTGACCATATCGTACATGTGACCGATTCCAGTTTCGATCAGGACGTACTGGCCGCCGATGTCCCGGTCCTTGTGGATTTCTGGGCCGAGTGGTGTGGCCCCTGCAAAATGGTCGCACCCATCCTCGACGAAATCGCGACGGAGTACGCCGGCAGGCTGAAAATCTGCAAGGTCGACGTTGATTCCAATCCGGAGATCCCGCCGAAATTCGGTATCCGGGGTATTCCAACATTGATACTGTTCAAAAACGGCAACGCCGAGGCAACAAAGGTCGGCGCATTGTCGAAGGGCCAGCTCGTCGACTTCATCAAGGAATCGGTGGCGTAAAGAAAGCGGCGACGCGAATGTCCGGGTGCCTGCTGTGGCTGCACAGCAGGCTTCATCACGTAGGGCGGAGCCCTGCGCAAATGATTCTGCCGCCGCGACCCAGAAACCGCTGAACCAGAAACCGCTGACCTGGATACCGCTGAACCGGAAACCGCTGACTTAGAAACCGGTAGACGACCCCCTCCCGACATGCTAACTTTCATTTCGCTGCTACCTCACTTGCAGCACTAATAACCCCGTAATTCAACTGGCCGTTTCAACGTCCTGGGCACAGCGCCCTTCACACCCGATGCCAGCGCGTGGCCATACACGGCTTCCTTTAATCCCACATTCCAGAAAATTCTATGAATCTTACCGACCTGAAGACCAAATCCACCCAGGAACTCATCGACATTGCGAAAGAGATCGGCCTCGAAAATATGGCCAGATCGCGCAAGCAGGACATCATCTTTTCTATTCTCAAACGTCACGCCAAGAGCGGCGAGGATATTTACGGCGATGGAGTACTGGAAATCCTGCAGGATGGCTTCGGGTTTCTACGGTCCGCGGAGGGCTCCTATCTGGCAGGCCCCGACGACATTTACGTATCCCCCAGCCAGATTCGGCGCTTCAACCTGCGAACCGGCGATACGATTTCCGGAAAAATCCGCCCACCCAAGGACAGCGA
>JBHEPQ010000286.1:0-6945 GCA_046260215.1 Chromatocurvus sp. | reverse complement strand
ATGCTGTTGCAAACACAAAAGCATAAAACGTCAGTGTCTGGACCGGAATCCGGTCATCCGTCAGTTTGACGAAAACGCCGATGGTTGCTTCCGACAGGGTAATCAGAGCCAGCAATAGCCAGGTTTTCATCGGTCACACATTCCTTCTTTCGCCTGAATAAGCCTCATGTCGGTTTACTGCACAGTCTCCTTAGGTTATCAGCAATATAATCGATCAGTCTGAACAGCACGGGCAAAGAAAGAAGGGGTAGCATGGCGCCAATCATCAGGCCGGTGGCGGTTGCGAAGCCAAGTAGGCTCATGCCTTTCAGACCTGCGGCCGTTTCCCATCAGGGTTGATCGCCTGTTCGGACACGGCGCCTGAAAAGGGCGCGTTCAGGAAGTAATTCCCTTAAAGTTGGTAGTATCGGAGGGGATGGAGGGATCGGTACAATCGTAAATCAACAATATGACAATGCATGATCTGCTGCATGTGTCTGCGGAACTTTCGCCTGGGACAAATCTCTACCGTGAAACTAATTTCCATCCTGATCTTGACGATGATCTATCCGCTCATATCGTCACAAGCGACTGCTGAACCCGTCATGGGCTCCCCAACTGCGCCGGTGACGCTAGTGAAATACGGTTCGCTGACGTGCGGCCACTGCGTTCGGTTTTATCGCGACGTTATTCCGCACCTGAAGCAAAGGTATATCGACACGGGACGCGTCCGGTTCATTTTTCGTGACTATCCGACCAGTGCTGAGGCGATACGTGGCGCCGTGGCGGCACGATGTGTCGGCGCCGAGGCGTACTACACCACGCTTCGTACGCTCTTTTTATCTGTGGGAGAGTGGTCAAGGGCCTCGGACGTCGACGCCGCACTACAACGAGAGGTGGCGGAACTCGGACTTAGCACGGCGGAATTTCGCGAGTGCGTGAAGGGCCCCGCAGCACAGGCTGCAGTCGTGCAAAGCCGTCGTCAGGCCTTACACGAATTTGGCGTGTTGGGAACTCCTACATTCTTGATTAACGGGCAGATCGTGCGAGGTACGCGGACCTTGGAGCAGATGGAGAATTTGATCGTCAATGCCGTCACCGCCGCTAAGTAGAAGCAAGGTCGATTGTTTGCCTAGGCCTGTGCCGCCTGCCACGGTAGCTATCGAATTCATGAAACAAATCTCATCTTTTCCAATCCCCGTTCACTCATGCGATCACTATTCGAACTTGTAGTACTCCTCATTCAGCAGCGCCGCTATCGCTTCCAGTTGTTCTGGAGACATGCCCGTATTGAGGTTGGTGTTACAGGCCTGCACCTGGGTCTTAAGAGCACTTAAGGAGTTGACCTTGCGGTCTTCTCGAGTGTACATCTCACTACCATGGCAGCTTGTGCAGTTGTTTTCGATCAGATCAGAAGCATCAACGCCATCAGCTGCGGTGGCGGACAGTCCACTCAATAAGTACCAGGCGCCAATCATCGGCGCCAGAGTTTTAAAAGAAGCAAACATGCGAGGGAGATTATTCATGGCTTTGTCCAGTATCGTGTGAATACCCTTACAATATAGATAACCTCTAACTGAGATGCCAGCGGGATTCAAAGTAACGTCGTTTCGATGCTTTCAGCATCAGCCCGGTGTGCTGCTGCGGCCAATTCAGTCAGGGTAGCGCCAGGCTGAACATGAGCCAGAACTTCGTTGTGTCGCGAAAACCGGAAGCATCGGCGGAAAAATGAGCAGCTTTAAGTAAAACTGAAGTGCTCTCACCGGTGCTGATCGAGAGCGATCCGTCAAGCTCGTTACCCAGGCTTTCGCCGCCACTTTCAGTGTGGAACTGGTGCCAGGTTACATTCCACTCCAGGCGCTGATGGTTGCCGCTGAACCCGGCATAGACATCATCCAGACCCTGATCCGGCGTGGCCAGAAAAACGTCAGCCCAGCCATTGAATGCGTGCAACGTCGCCAATGGCGTGCGGAATGATTTGCCGGCGCTGCGTGATCCCTCAAGGCGCTCGAAGCCGACATGGGGAGCGAAGATCGACCTCATGCCAAGATCTAGATTCAGATGAAAATAATCCGCGCTGAAGTCAACCGCAGTGTTTCCAGCGTCGACCTGGTGAGCATACTCGGCCAGCCAGTTCAGCGGACCCAACTCGCCAAGCGGTGCGCTGCCCTCATAACGCAACCCGGTGGTACGGCTTGAAAATGTGGGTTGATTCTCGTCCTCAATATCATAGATGTAGCCAACGAAACGGTGCCCGTTCGCAGCGCTGAAGGTCAGGTTGACCAGATGCGTGTCATGATCATGGGCGCCAGCGGGTAGCTCGCTATCAAATATTCGATTGGCCTGATTGACATAGCTGTAGAAAAGATTCCAGCAGTCCGTGTCCCACTGCAGACTGGCGCCATCGTAGGTCTGTTCGTTCTGACGCCAGATTACATTGCCGACAAAACGATCGTTGTCCAGTTTTATGCGCTGGCGTCCGGCTCGCAATTCGAGTGCGCTATTCGGCCTGAAAGCTAGCCACGCCTGATTGACACGGGTATCCTCGGGATCGGCAACCACCGGAAAGCGGTCACGATTCGGTGTTGCGCCGGCGCCTGCATTAAAGTTGTCGAGCCCCACTTCGCGAACATCGGAAAATTCGACAAATGCCTGTAAGTCTCTCCAACTTCCGGTCTTGAGGTTGAGACGCGTGCGCAACGTCGAGGCTTGGGCGTCTTTGTCAAAGGCGTCATCGTCGACCCACTCAATACGTTGACGAAAATCCAGTCCCCAGTGACTCTGTTTCAGTGCATCGGACAGGGTATTCTGTGCTGCCGCAGCCGGAGTTAACGCCAATAGAAATATTTGGAAAACCCTGTCTGGTCTAGCCAGGCGCATAGCCGACCCCTTCGCGGTAATAACAAAAAATCAGGGCACAATAGTGTCAAGGAGTCTGCGGCAGATCAATGCAGGGGCAGGCTTTCTGCTGTGTGACAGTGATACTGAACGCCCGATTCACAATAAAGTCACGAAAACGTCACAATAGCGTCACGCCAGTGCAACAAAGGCAACGTAGGGTGCGAAAGCTCGAGCTTTTACCCGCCAGCGGAGCACTATTTTGCATACTCACACGCGCAGCCGACAACGCCGTCTGTCACTCGCTATCACCACCATTGTCGCCAGTAGCGCGAGCCTTGGCCAGCCTGTCACCAGCACCGCAAAAACACCGATAACGCGCGCGCAAATCGAGGAGGTAACGGTCTACGCGCAACGGCGCGAACAGTCCGTGCAGGATGTCCCGGTCAGCATCACCGCCTACAGTGGCGACCTGCTCGAGCGCGTGAATATCATCGAGCTGGACTCGCTCTCCAACATCACGCCTGGACTCGTGATTCAGGAGCAGAGTCCCAACAATCCGGGCTTTGTGATACGCGGTATCACCTCCGACAGTGGTTCGGCGCAGTCTTCACCGCGGGTGTCGGTGTATTACAACGGGGTAGATATTTCGCGGTCGCGAGGCTCGTATTTCGAGCTTCACGACATAGAACGCGTGGAGGTTGTCAAGGGCCCGCAAGCAACGTTGTTCGGTACAGCCGCATCGGTGGGCGCTGTCAGTGTTTACACCGCGACACCCCAGCAAGAGACAGCCGGCGCCCTGACCCTGCGCGCCGGCAACTATAATTCGCAACTTGCGCGTGGCTTTTTGACTGGCGGCAATGAGCTGTTGCAAACCCGACTCGCCTTTATGTACCGCGAGCGCGACGGTTTTATCGACAATATCGCCGGTGGTGCGACATCCCAGACGCCGGATGGCGTGCGTCAGGATGATATGCACGCCATTGAGAGACTGTCGATTCGTCCCTCCGTACGCCTGACGCCGACCGACGCCCTGACCATCGACCTCGTGTACAACTACGAGGAGAACGATGACTCAGGCACCTCTTTCAAAGGCCGGCGCTTTGCACCGACCGGTGGCGATACCAGTCCCTTCTCATTCGTCGAGATGGCCGGCAGTCCGCTGTCCGCCCAGGTGCTTGGCAAAGCCGACCTCGGCGTAGAGCGTGAGGTGGAGGACATCAATCTGCGAATGGAGTGGCATGTGTCACCTTCCATGACTTTGACCTCCATCACTGCCCGACGCAGCTTCGACTCTCTGGAGGTTTTCGACGCCGACGGTACACAGGCCTGGTTCCTCGAGTTCGGTGAGGATGCCACCGGCGATCAGTTCAACCAGGAACTGCGCATGGTCTACACGGGCGAGCGCTTCACCACGATTGCCGGCGCCAATTATTTTGAGGAAGATGGCAGCCAGCGGGTCCCCTTCAGCACCGAGGAGTCGATCTATCTCAATTGTGCCGCCGGCGCCTTTAACACGATAGCGCCATGTATCAGTCCCGATGGCACGGTCAATCTGCTGACGCCCCTGCTTACCGGTGGCGCCATTTCACAACTGCCTTATGAATCTGAATTCGCCAATTACGGAGACAACGAAATCATTTCCGTCTTCGCGGACGTGACCTATCTGGCCGGCAGCCAGTGGGAGCTCACCGCGGGCATTCGCTACGTGCAGGAGGATCGCACCAGCGGCTTCAGTGCCATCTCGCCGAATGCAGTACTCGCTCCGTTTCCACTTCTGCCCGTGGTCTCCACCGGCGGAGCCATTCTCGAAAGCAGCGACTCATTCGATGATTATTTGCCGCGCTTCAATGCGCTGTACCGCCTGAACGAGGGACTGAACCTGTATGCCACGGTTTCCAAGGGCCGTCGGTCAGAGGTGATCGACGTCACTTCCGGTCTCGATGGCAGCGGCAATGTGGTAGCGGACGTTACCGAGATACCGGCTGAAATCATCTGGAATTATGAAGTCGGCGGCAAGGGCACGCTGCTGTCGAAACGCCTGAACTACAACGCATCGGTGTTCTATCAGGATTACTCGGACTTTCAGGTGACGCAGCAGGATGAGGCGGGCAATTTCTTCACCGCGAATGCCGGTGCAGCCACGAACTGGGGTATAGAGGCTGATGTTCGCGCGCTGATCGGCGGCGATGTCGAGTTGTTCGCCAACGTCGCGTACATCGATGCGGAAATCGATAAGGATAGCGATAACGGCAATCTTGCCGGGAACCGCTTCCGCCTGCAGCCAGAGTGGACGGCGAGTGCCGGTATGTTCTACTCGCGCGCCATTGTCGGCTCATTCAACCTGACGGGTTCGCTTGTTTACAGCTATCGCTCGGACGTCTTCTTCGAGCCTGATAATGTGCCGATTGCTGGCTTCGATATTGCCGAGGACGCATACAGCATCGTGAATGCCCGGATCGGTATTGCGCAGAGCGAGCAGGGCTGGGGCCTGAGCCTGTTTGCCAATAATCTGCTGGATAAGGAATATCTGGTCGACGCGGGTAACACTGGCGGATCATTCGGTCATCCCACCTTTGTCGCTGGTCCGCCGTTAATGTGGGGACTGCAGTTCAATTATAACTTCGGTCAAAGCAACTGATCGGCAGCTAATTCGAGTGCAACGGCCAGGTGACTTTCAGTCATTCGTACAGCCGAAAATGAGCCGCGCGCTGCAGGGTGGAGTAGGGCCTCAGAGCCCATAGCGTACAACAAAGGTCGCGATCCAGACCGCGATCAGCGCCAGGCACAGCCAGCGCCAGAGCCCCATTCCGAACCAGGCCCGCCGCCAGGGATCTTTGCCGCCGCTACTCACGCCGTTGCCGGGAACTTGCGGGCCATGCGTTCAGCCCGGTGTGGCGCGTCGCTGTTGACCAGGCGCAGCCCGTACAGATAGATACCGGTCAGGCTCAGCGCGCTCATGCCAAGCCCGAAGATGAACCACAGGAGGCGCGTGGTCAGTCCGCCAAAGGTGCCGAAGTGCAGCGGGTCGGCGGCCTCGCTGATGCGCTGGTGGATACTTAGATCGCCGGCGTAGTTGCGGTGGACCTCTTCGCCGTCCGCGGCATCAAAGGCAATGGCATTGGCGCGGGGACGCACCAGCATGACATCGGTCTGGCCGAGCAGGGCGACCGCCTGCCCGTGATTGAGCGGAAACCGGATGTTATCGATGTCCAGTCCAGGGAAGTGGTGTTGCGCTTTTTCAATCATGGCGTCGAGCTGCGCCCCGTTGATTTCCGCCGGCGGCCGCTCGGCATCGCCACCCGGCATGTTGGCTGCCGGCGGTGCGTGACCGCCGAGGGACTCGACCAGATACCATAGACTGGTCAGCGCGATGATGAACAGGAAGGCGAACGACCATACCCCGGTCAGGCGATGAAGATCACCCCAGAAGCGTCTCCGGCGGCCGGAGCGCGGTCTCTTGAAAAACCCCTTCCACCACCGTTTGTAGATCCAGAAGCTAGTAATGATCGAGATCATCAGCGGGATGGCCAGCAGTGACACGACGGGCACACCGATCTTTGCCGGCAACATCAGATGGCGATGGGTCTCGCGCAGGATGCGGTGTGCGTTGAACCAGTTGACGTCGCCGGTTACCTCGCCGCGGTAGGGGTCGAGGTAGATACGTCGGCGTTCGCCATCCGGGGTCAGGGCGATCAACTCAGAGGCGAACCAGGGCTCAAACGGTTCGGACAGGTAGAACGGGGTCCAGTCGGGATAGCGGGTGCGAGCGGCATCGAGCAGCTCGCCAAAGCTCACCCGCGAATCGGCCACGTCAACACGCATCTCGGGCGTGATCAGCCAGTCGATGTCGTGGGCGAACACCGCGAGTGTGCCGGTGAACGCAATAAAAAACATAAACAGGCTGACTTTCAGTCCGGCCCAGCTGTGAAGATCGAAGAAGATGCGTCGCCGAATCGCCAACGAGGAACCCCGCTCAGTCAAACATCATGGAGTCAGATTTCACTGAAAATTGTAGCCGACCTCCACAAATACCGACCGGGGTTGGCCGGGGAAATGGCCCGTGCGTTCGATGAAACCGCTGCGAGCATAGGTTTTATCGAAGATATTGTCGATCCTCAGCTGAAC